>JAHIPJ010000227.1 GCA_018894445.1 Actinomycetota bacterium | reverse complement strand
TTAAAAATTTTAAAATTACTATTGACATAGATATTATTATTTGATATATTCTTAATATCCTTAGGACAGGAGGTAACTTTTAGAAGTAACTGAAATTTACAGACGAAAGAATGTATAAAGTAAGTTAAATTTCGAAAAAGAACCTGAGAAAAGTTCTGGGGAAGCTACCCCAAGATTTTGAGTAGCCTAAAGCGAAAGCAATGGTAAAAGATAACTTGGGGTTTCTTTTTGTTTTATTTTAATCCTGCAAGTCTATAAATAAAGTATTCAACCTATTAAATGCTACAATTTTTACAAATTGAACTACCAATTGCAAAATGAAATTAAAATAAGTACAATATTACAAATTAAAATCTAAAAAAGAGGAAATCATGGCTAACCCTAAATATGCTTTTTTTGAAGGTAAAATAGTACCAATTGATCAGGCAAAGATAGACATCAGAACTAATGCTCTACAGTATGGCACCGGGGTTTTTGAAGGAATCAGAAGTTACTGGAATGAAAAGACCAAAATAAGTTATGTTTTTAGAATGGAAGAACATTACAGGAGACTCATTATCAATTCTGGGATAATGATGATAGAAATAAAATATTCTATAAAAGAACTTTGCGATATAACCATCGAATTATTAAAAAAAGAAATGTACACTGAAGACTGTTATATAAGACCCTTTGCTTATAATAGTGGACTGGATATAGGACCCAAATTAATCGGTAACAAGCAGAATCTTTTTATATATTCTATACCTCTTGGAGAATATCTGGATACCAGCAGAGCAATAAGTGTCTGCATTTCTTCGTGGGAACGTATTTCAGACAATGCTATACCTCCACGCGCAAAAATATCTGGTTCGTACGTTAATGCTGCCCTGCAAAAGACAGAGGCATTGCTGAACGGCTTTGATGAAGCACTGGTCCTAACAGCTGATGGGAAACACGTGAGTGAAGGAAGCGCTATGAATGTTTTTATGGTTAAGAACGGTACTTTGATTACTCCTCCGGTAACTGATGATATATTAGAAGGAATTACCAGAGATACAGTAATAAAGCTGGCTAGAGAAGATGAAAATATTAAAGTTATAGAAAGATCAATAGACAGGACTGAACTATATACTTCAGATGAGCTATTCTTCTGTGGAACAGGAGCTCAAATTTCTCCTATAGGTTATGTGGACAAGCGTCCTGTTGGTAATGGAGAAATGGGACCGATTACAAAAAGGCTGCAGGACCTTTATTTCCGGCTGGTAAAAAATGAGGTTAGCAAATATTCCGATTGGTGCCGGAAAGTATAAATACAGAATCCTTAATTAACTGTATAAATATTTGAACAATTATCATCTAACATCAATTATTTGGCATTGATTTGCTTTAATTCAATCAATATTTCCTTTAAAAGAGTTAATTGAAGTCTTCTGAAATCAATATCGCTTGAAAGCTTTGCCCATCTTCTTGGATTATCCTCAGGAATATATTTATCAAGTTCTGATAGTATATCTGCCATATTATTCTTCCTTTCTCAAGAACTCAACTTATAAACCACTATTCAATTATAATATACCCATTAATATAAAAAAAAGTAAAATTAATTAATAAATATAACTACTTTCGTAACAAATGATTCTTTTAATGGAGCGGGCTACGGGAGTCGGACCCGCCTCTTGAGCTTGGGAAGCTCATGTACTACCGATGTACTAAGCCCGCTTTATAAAACCAGCATTTTTTATTTTTCACAAATAAAAATATAAACTAAACCTTGATCTACCCATATAAATTACATTCACCATATCTGTTCTAGCCTGGACTATCGTCATCATCTTCTATTTCATAAACATCCTCAGCTTCTTCCACTACTGCTTCTACCGCCTTTTCTTTTTCCTCTTTTTTCTTTCCTTCTTTTTCTTTCCTTCCAGCAACAAGGCCAACAATAGTAAGATTGGTCTTTATAACTTTAATACCCAGTTTATCCGATACAATACCGGCAGCTTCATTTATTATTTCCTGCATCTTCCCGGGGATGTCCATATCCTCATTTAACTTAGCATTCATATTAATTATTACACCGGTTGCCTTTGGAACTATTTTTACCTTAATTTCTTCCAGACCATCTATTTTAATTACTGCATTTTTTATCTGCGCAGCCACAGTCTCTAATGTCACCATAGCATTTCCTGATTTAGAGCTGGATATAATTGCTACTCTTGTTCCCCTTCTATAAAACTCCAGCAGTATTATAAATATACTGATGGAAAATATCATAAGCAGCGCGAGAGCAGCAATAAATGGATATACATTAACCTCCGGATTAAAAACCTTTAAAGCAAGATCTGACCACTTAAAATATTCCACAAATACATTTACAATAGAAATAAGTGATACACAGATTATACAGGTTAATATTAGCAAAACGATTACTTTATTAAATATATTCACTCCACACCTCCATAAAACATTTTAAAAGATAAGAAACATTTAAAGATTATAATAGGCAAAATAAAAAGTCAATAAAACCAGATACCGCAAAATTAAAAACTTCTCTAAAAAAAATTAAATTTTATAGTTTCTTATTAGTATCTTATCCAGGCGCCATCTTTTACTATAAAAACTGTCGACAGCGGGTTTACCCTATCACCATTAGAATCAAATTCAATATGCCCTACCAACCCATCATAAGAAGTGGTCTTAAGTTCGTCAATATAATCTTTGGGTGAAATAGAATTGGATCTTTTCATGGCTTCAATAATTACAAAAACAGAATCATAGCAGTAAGGAGCATAATCTCCAGGACCATCAATACTAATATCAGAATCATCCATCTGGCTTAAATAATTATTGAAATCACGCCAGAAATTTATAGCCCTGGGGTCCTGGGAATACATGGCAAGGGAAGGCGGTTCGGGAATTATTGCAATCAAGCCCTCCAGATACTGTGACTGTGCATCCGCTAAATCAAAAATCTTATCATCCATTCCCAATTTCTCTGTTATAAATCTTGACTCCAGACCAATTTCTCTTGTTTTAGTCATAAGAGACGCCAGCTCATTATA
>JAHIPJ010000226.1 GCA_018894445.1 Actinomycetota bacterium | reverse complement strand
TTCTGGTCATAATAAGCTCTGCCAGAAATAAGTCAAGTGGGGTTGTAATTTTTATGTTCTCATGCCTGCCTCTTACCACACCAACCTTCCAATTCATTCTTTCCATTAGCGAAGCATCGTCTGTGCCTATAAAATTATCCTCTCTGGCTTTATTATGAGCTTCTAAAATATTTTTGTAAAAGAAAGTCTGTGGAGTTTGGGCATGCCAGACTGTATCTCTGGGGATAGTCCTATCAACAGTACCTTTACCGATTACTTTTACAGTTTCCCGCGCAGATTCTGCCATTATTACACCTTTCACTCCAGGTTCTTTTCTATTTTCCATTATTAAAGTATTAATTAAAAGATCAATCTCTTCCGCGGTAATAAGTGGTCTTACACCATCATGAATAGACACTAATTTAGTGGAGGAAGGTAGCTCAATTAGAGCATTATAAACAGATTCCTGTCTGCTGCTGCCGCCAATAACTAATTTTTTTACTTTATCGAATGAATATTTTTCAATTATACTTTTTTGACATGATTCCAGATAATCTTTAGGAACTGAAACATATATTTCTTTTATTTTTGAAGATCTTTGAAAAGCAGTAATAGTATGAGCTAATATTGGTTTTCCATAAATGTTCATAAACTGCTTGCTGATATTGCCTTTTAGCCTGATACCCTTTCCGGCTGCTGTAATTATCGCTACATTCATAAACTATCATCACTATTATTTTTTTGAAAAACCTGTTAACCGTAGAATATATAAGTTTAATAATTAAAATAATTCTAATAATTGCTATATTTTAATTCTTGGGATTACTCCTCCTTTTCTATTATACGGTTCATTATATAAATAATATTCAGAAAACTTTTTTAGCTTGTCGCATAAAGAGCTGGCGCTGGTTTTTCCCATTCCTGCAACTTCAGACAATTCCTCCACATTTGCATTTAGAATATTTTTTAAATTACCAAACTTACCAATTAAATTGGTAACAATTGATTTAGGAAGTCTTCTAACTTCTGAAACAATCCTGAGTCCTCTGGGATGTATGTCAAATTCCTTTAAGCTGCCTTCAACATCATAACCTAAAATTTTTGCAATATTGGCCAGCTCGATAAGCTCCTCCTCGCTTAATAGATTTATTCTATCCTTCAATTCAAATGGTTCGGCACTGATATCCGCATGCACATAATCACTTATAATATTCAAGGAATCATTCACTATATTCGCCATTAATTCTTCAACCTGCATGTTTAAGAGCCTGCCTTCTACCCCCAGCTCATATATATATTTTTTAACTTCCTTTTCGGTTCTCTGTACGATGCTTGATCTTTGAAGTACACTGGTTACATCAAAAAGTGTTGCCAGATCTTCGAGTTCTCTCGCGGTTAAATTAAATGTAAGTTCATTCAGCCCTTCTTTGTATTTTTCAAGCGCTTGTAATGCCTGATTTGCTTTGGATAGAACTACCCTTGGTTCCTCAAGCATATGCCTCATATCACCTTTATATATGGTAACCACATCCCTTTTCATAGAAATAGAAATTACCAGGGTATTGGTTTGTTTTGCTACTCTTTCTGCAGTTCTATGTCTTGTACCTGTTTCAGAAGTTTTAATGTCTGGATTGGGGAAAAGGTGAGTGTTGGCATATAAGATCCGTTTACCGTCAGAACTCAATATAATAGCTCCATCCATTTTGGCAATCTCATAGAATTTTGCTGGCGAGAAACTGCAACCTATATAAAATCCTCCATTAACCAGCTTCAATACCTCTTCCGAATCTCCCACAACAATCAGTCCGCCTGTTTTCCCCTGAAGTATATATTCTATTCCCAGCCTGAGCTCCGTTCCAGGAGCTATTTTTTTCAAGCAATCTAGTAATAATTCTTCACTTTTTTTATTCATTCGTCCTGTAAAATCAAACTTTTAATACACTGCTCCGGTTCAATTTCTTAATATCAAAGTGCATTTTCTTATCTTTGGCACTTACTTCGATCTTCTGCCCGGATCTTATCTCCCCGCTTATTAATTTTTCAGAAATAGGATTCTCTATCAGATTTTGTATGCACCTTCTCATAGGTCTGGCGCCCATTGAAGAGTCGTAGCCTTTCTCCAGTAACAATTCCTTTGCGTTTTTTTTAAGCTCTATTGTAATCCCCTGAAGTTCAAGCTGTTGCTGTACTCTGGACATCATCAGATCCATAATATTGTAAACCTGCTGCTTTTGTAATTTGTGAAATACTATTACTTCATCAACCCTGTTCAAGAATTCAGGTCTGAAAGCCTTCTTCAGTTCACTCATTACTTTTTCTTTTATTTCGTCATAGGAAAGATCTTCGGTATTTATTTTTTTAAATCCCATTGGAGTATTTTTTTGTATTTCCCTCGCTCCCAGATTGGAAGTCATTACAACCACAGTATTTTTGAAATCCACTCTTTTACCCTGAGAGTCGGTAAGGTGTCCTTCCTCAAAAATTTGCAATAGTATGTTAAAAACATCAGGATGCGCCTTTTCAATTTCATCCAGCAGTATTACACTATATGGTTTTCTTCTTACCATTTCAGTCAGCTGTCCGCCTTCATCATAGCCCACATATCCGGGAGGGGAACCGACCAGTTTCGATACGGAATGCTTTTCCATATACTCAGACATATCAATATGTATTAAAGCTTCTTCTTTATCAAATAAGAATTCTGCTATTGTTTTAGCAAGTTCAGTCTTTCCCACACCGGAAGGTCCGAGAAACATAAAAGAGCCGATTGGTCTTTTCGGGTCTTTTAAACCGGAACGGGACCGCCTGATGGCTTTGGACACTGTTTTTATAGCTTCATCCTGACCAATAACCCTTCTGTGAAGCTCGTCTTCCATTCCAAGCAGTTTGGAAGATTCACTTGAAGTTAACTTGTATACCGGGACACCGGTCCAGCTGGATAATATCTCTGCTATCTCATTCTCACCTACAACTTCCTTATCGGCTTTTTTGGTTCTAATTTTAATCTCTTCTATTTCCCTCTTTTCCTTAATAAGTTGTTTCTCTTTATCACGCATCTGTGCTGCTTTCTCAAAATCCTGTGATTCTATAGCCTTCTTCTTTTCACTTGCGATTTTTTCAATATTTGCTTCCAGTTCCTTCAAATCAGGAGGAGTTGTAAGAGTTCTTACCCTGGCCCTGGATGCTGCCTCATCTATCAGGTCAATAGCTTTATCGGGCAGAAATCTGTCACTAATATACCTGTGGGACAATTTTGCAGCTGACACTATAGCATCTTCAGTTATCTTTAGGCCATGGAAAGATTCATATCTGTCTTTAAGCCCTCTTAAAATTTCAATAGTTTCATATACGGTAGGCTCATTTATGAAAATTGGCTGGAATCTTCTTTCCAGAGCTTTATCCTTTTCAAAATACTTACGATATTCATTAACAGTTGTAGCACCTATAGTTTGAATTTCCCCCCTTGACAGCATAGGCTTCAAGATACTTGCAGCATCGATAGCACCTTCGGCAGCGCCGGCACCCACTAGAGTATGAACCTCATCAATAAAAAGTATGATATCTCCATCATCCTTAATTTCAGCCAGCACCTTCTTTAACCTTTCCTCAAAATCTCCCCTATATCTTGAACCAGCAATTAAAGCCCCCAGATCAAGGGTAAATATTTTTTTCTTGGAAAGATTTGAAGGAACCTTTTTTGAACAGATGAATTGCGCCAATCCTTCAACAATTGCAGTTTTTCCTACTCCTGATTCTCCTATAAGGACAGGATTATTCTTTGTTCTTCTGGAAAGTATTTGAATTATTCTGTCAATTTCTTTCCTTCTCCCTATCACAGGATCAAGTTTGCCCTCCTGGGCCAGTAAAGTTAAATCCCTTCCATACTGTACCAGCATCTTAAGCACCTTTTTTTGACTTTTATCGGACAGGGCTCTTTCTTGTTCTAAATAATAAGACTGCTTACTTAGAAGTCCCTTTACTTTTTCTTTTACATTATCCAGAGTGATTCCCATGCTATTTAAAACTCTTGCTGCCACTCCTTCCCCTTCTCTTAAGAGCCCCAGCAATATATGCTCTGTCCCTATATAATTATGCCCCATTTGAAGAGCTTCCCTTAAAGATAATTCTAAAACTTTCTTAGCTCTCGGAGTAAAGGGAATATGTTCATAAGATTCAGAAGTCCCTTCAGTAACCACTTCTTTTACTGCCGACCTGATATCTTCAAAAGTAATATTCAATTCATAAAAAACCCTGGCAGCAATTCCTTCCTTTTCGTCAATTAAGCCAAGGAGAATATGCTCGGTACCTATATAGTTCTGTTTTAAAAATCTAGCCTCGTCTTGAGCCCTGACCACTACTTTTCTTGCTCTCTCTGTGAATCTTTCAAACATTTAATCAGTTCCTTTTAATATTTTTTTCCGTATTAAATCAGCCCTTATCGAATCTAGTTCATCATCAGTTACACTTCTACTTATCTCTAAATCTAATATAATATGTGAATCACTGATCTTATTTATTAGTTCAAAGTAATCAAAATCATTAACCCCGCTTATAATATCCAGATCAAGCCCCAATCTTATTATTGATAACAGTTCCAGTGATTCTTCATATGATAGTATTTTAGCATACTTAAGCAAACCAAAGGAACGGTATATGTTATCTTTAATTCCAAGCAGGTCGCTCTCCTTTAATTTCTTTCTGGCGTTCTCTTCATCATCGATTATATTTAAGCAAATTGCCTTCATTTCTTCAACTATGTCTTCTTCCCCTTTACCCAGTGTTACCAGATTAGAAATCTTAAATAAATTACCAATTACTTCAGAATTTCCCATAAAATATCCATTGATTAAACATCCCACCTGGTTTAATTTTTTTACAAAATCGGCAATCCTGGTACTTACTGCCAGTACAGGAAGATGGGCAATGACGGATACCCTTAATGCAGTTCCTAAGTTAATCGGACTTGCTGTAAGATACCCCAGATTTCTATCAAAAGCAAAACTTAATTTCTTCTCAAAATATTTTTCAATTTCAATGACCTCCTCGTAAGCTTCTGAAATATTAAGACCCGGACGCACACTCTGAATTCTTAAATGATCCTCCTGATTAATCATTATTGCTGAAGATTCCCCCCGGTCTTGTCCATATTTTACAAACAGTCCTTTGCCCTGCATCCTGTTTGCCATTCCTGGAGTGATCAGGTAATCCTTAAAAAGCAGGTCCTTTTGTATTTTTCCAAGACTTTTAACAGAGTAAAACCTAAAATCTCTAAGTTCTTTTATTTCCTCAACATATCTCTTTATTTTTTTTAGTAAAATATTTTTTTCCTGATTGCTGCAGATACTTGTAAATTTGTAGTCGGTAAGATTTCTTGCCAGTCTGACTCTGGTATTTAAAATAATTTTATTTTTATTGCTTTCAGACTTATTTTTGCTGGTTTTATTTTCTAACAGGTAGAAATTTTTACCGGTCATATCTATTTTTCTCCAATTTTTTTATTTTGTCTCTTGTCCTTGCTGCTTCTTCGAAATTTTCAATTATTACCTCATTTTTAAGTCTATGTCTTAGATCTCTTATATTTTTTTCCAGTTTAATTTTCCTGCTGGTATTTACGGGAATTTTCCCCTTATTTTCAAGACTTCCCTGAATAGATTTTATTATTGGAAATAGTACATCTTTAAATTCACTGTAGCAACTGCTGCAGCCAACCCTTCCAATTTTTTTAATGGTTTTTAAATCTATACCGCAAAAGGGACACTTTCTGTTCCTGCCATAACTTATACTCCTTAATATTTTTTTATCCCTGCCGGTATGATAGTCATTAGTACTAATATTGAAAAATTTATAAAGAATCCTGGCAAGATCATTATAAAAATCTTCCTCACTAAAAAAAGAAAAATCCTTTGCGCATTCCTTGCATATATTTATTCTTTCTACGCTTGCGCCCTGAATCTTTATTAAATGAATAGTAGCTTCATTGTTATAACAAAAATCACAATTCATATTTTAATCACCGGTCTAGAGTCAATTATTTAAATTGCAGCAAAATTATATCATCTTTTTTATAAGAATAAACTGAAATCAGTGGTACATTACACGGCTTTATTCAGGCCTTAAAAGAGGAAAAAGAATTACATCTCTAATGGAATTGCTGTTGGTCAGTACCATAACCAATCTGTCAATCCCAATTCCTTCTCCACCTGTGGGCGGCATTCCATATTCCAGCGCTTTTAGAAAATCTACATCAATCTTACCTGTAATCCTCTCTTCTTCGCACTTGCTCCTTACCTGATTCCTGAATCTATCCAATTGTTCTCCGGGGTCAATTAACTCTGAAAAAGCATTTGCAATCTCTTCCCCTCCTATAAACAGCTCAAATCTTTCGGTCAGGTTTTCATTCTCCGGATGCCTTTTTGCCAGCGGGGATATTTCTATAGGATAATCTTTTATAAAAGTGGGTTGTACAAGCTTGGGCTCAGCTATGGCTTCAAAAATTTTATTTATAATTTTTCCCTTCCCGGAGTCTTTTTCTATCTCAATACCCAGATCTTTTGCCACTGATAATAACTCTTCTGTGCTGTTATCAAAATTTATTTTAATTCCACCAAACTTATAAATGGCTTCCAGCATCGTAAGTCTTTCCCACTCTCTACCAAGATCGATATTATTTCCCCTGTAACTTGTAGTTAATTTGCCGATAGATTCTTGTGAAACAAATTTTATCAGATTCTCTGTCAAATCCATCATATCATTATAGTCAGCATAAGCTTGATAAAATTCCAGCATTGTAAATTCCGGATTATGCCTATAGGATATTCCTTCATTTCTGAAGTTTCTATTTACTTCAAAAACCTTCTCAAATCCTCCAATAATCAGTCTTTTCAAATATAATTCCGGTGCAATCCTCAGGTAAAGATCAATATCCAGAGCATTATGGTGGGTTATAAATGGTTTTGCTATGGCACCACCCGGGATTGACTGGAGCATTGGTGTTTCAACTTCTTTAAAACCGCTATCATTTAAAAACTTTCTTAAAGCATTTATTATTTTAATTCTAGTCAAGAATACATTTTTTACCTCAGGATTTACAGTAAAATCTAAATATCTCTGACGGTATCTTAATTCCTTGTCTTTCAGTCCATGCCATTTTTCAGGAAGTATTCTTATGGCTTTACTTAGAAGCTCAAATTTGGAAACATTTATTGAAAGTTCTCCTGCATGTGTCACAAAAACGTTTCCTTCTATACCTGCCCAGTCACCAATATCCAGATTTAAAAACTCATCATACTTCTCTTCCCCAATATCTTTTTGATTGACATATAATTGGATTTTATCTGTAAAATCTTTTATATCGCTAAAGGTTGCCTTGCCGTGTTTCCTGAAACCAATAAGCCTCCCTGCTATTTTAAAAACACTATCAGCCTTTTCGCCGGCTTTAAGTTTGGAGTAATGTGTCTTTATGTCTATTATATCGGAATTTTTATCAAACCTGTTCTTGTAAATCTTTTTACCGCTTTTCTTGAGAGCCTTTACTTTTTCAAGTCTCATCTTTAATGATTCAGCTAGAGGTTCTTCTGACTCCAGCAAATACTCACTTTTTCCGGTCAATAGCTCTTCACTGTTATTATTGCTTAAGTTTGAAATCTCGTCGTTTTTCTTGTCTTTCATAACACTTGCCCGGTTAAATCCGGGGCTTTATTTAATCTTTATTATCTTTAATCTCTTTGTGTCTTCAGGTGTCTTAACCAATACTTCATCTCCGATTTTTTTATTAAGCAGTGCTCTTCCCATCGGGGATTCATCTGAAATCTTATTTTTTTCAGGATCAGATTCTATAGAACTGACTATTTTAAACTCCTTGTCCCTTTTTTTGTCTACATCCCTGACTACTACAGTTACTCCCAGTTCAACCAACCCTTTATTCTCTTTCTTCTCTATAATTATATAATTACTTAAAATTTCGTTTATCTGTTCGATTCTTCCCTCTATAAAAGCCTGGTCATTTTTGGCATATTCATACTCAGAATTTTCGGTTAAATCTCCTCCTGAATTTTTTGCGTCTCTCAGTCTTTCAGCAATCTCTTTCCGTTTATTGTTTACAAGGTCTTCCATTTCTTTAAGCAGTTCTTCATAACCTTCTTTGGTGAGACGATATTCTTTCATAGGTTTTTTTCTCCTAATTCCTGTATCTTTATTATTATGTCTTAATTAATGTCTAATACTGCATTAATTAAAAATATAATTATTTAATTGAGGTATTATATTGTATGAGATATGAGATGTCAAAAGTAAATATCTATCAAATAAGTTCCTGGCTGCTAGTATTCTAATTTAGCCTTATATTTTTTCAACTTTTCTGCCAGATCATCATATTTTAAGGCAAGTATTTGAATGGCTAGAAGTGCTGCGTTTTTTGCACCATCTATAGACATGCAGGCAACAGGAACTCCTGAGGGCATTTGCACTATGGAGAGAAGAGAGTCCAGCCCACCTAAATCGGAAGCTTTAATAGGCACGCCTATCACTGGAACAGTTGTATAAGAAGCAATTACACCTGGGAGATGTGCCGCTTTTCCTGCCCCGGCAATTATTACTTCTATTCCTTTATCTTTTGCGCTTTTAGCAAATTCTCTTGTCTTATTGGGCATTCTATGCGCTGAAAGCACATTTATCTCATAAGCCACTCCAAATTCCTTCAAAACATCTGACGCTTTTTTCATCACAGTCTCGTCAGAAACACTGCCCATTACTATAGCAACTTTTTTACCTCCGGTGACCATCAGTCACTCCTTTCCGCTTTTAATGCAATATCTTTTCTATATTGAATTCCTCTGAACTTTATTTTATCCATAGCTGAATATACTTTTTCTCTTACTTCCTTAAAACTGCCGGCCTTAGAAACAACTCCCAGAACTCTCCCCCCGTTAGTTACTACACTGCAATTTTCTTTTTTTGTACCAGCATGAAAAATAATTATATCATCACTGTCTTTAAAATAATCCAATCCCTCTATTATATCTCCACTGGAAGAACTTTCCGGATATCCTTCAGATGCAGCTACAACACATACACACTTATCTTCATCCCAATCTAGTTTCCCTCTCGTGAGATTCCCTTCCGCACATTCTAAAAGCAATGGCACCAGATCATCTTTCAATCTTGGGAGCACCACTTGAGTTTCAGGGTCTCCAAACCTGCAGTTATATTCAAGCAGGTAGGGTTTCTCTTCAATAATCAGTATCCCGGCATAAAGAATCCCTTTGTATTTTATATTTTCCCTTACCATTGCAGCGCCGGTGGGAAAAATAATCTCATTTAAAATCTGTCTGTAAGTTTGATTTTCGACCATAGGTACCGGGCTATAGCTTCCCATACCGCCAGTATTTTTTCCTATGTCATTATCAAAGATTCTTTTATAATCCTGTGCAGGAGCCATTGGAATGATTTTCTTGCCATCACTAAGGCATAAGACAGACACTTCATATCCACTTAAAAAATCTTCAATTATTATCCTGTCTCCTGAGCTGCCAAACCTATTCCTTATGAAGCAATCCTTTATTGCTTCTATCGCCTGGTTTTTATCGTCAGCTATAACTACACCTTTTCCTGCTGCAAGACCATCAGCTTTGATAACTACCGGGAAACTACTCCTTTTCTCAATGTAATCTCTTGCTTCCTCATAATTCTCTTTTTTAAAAATAATTCCATCAGGGGTAGGAATACCATACTTCTGGAGTAATTCTTTAGCAAAAACCTTACTTCCTTCCATTGCAGCAGCCTGCCTGTTAGGACCGAAAATCTTATGGCCCTTCAAATCAAAATAATCAACTATTCCATCCACCAGCGGTGCTTCCGGACCAACCACAGTTAAATCTATTCCTTTATCCTCTACCAGCTTTATTAGACTATCAAAATTGTTTTTTGAGATGTCTATATCAACACATTCTGCGATTTCAGCTATCCCTGCATTCCCTGGAGCTGCATATATTTTTTCTACCAGAGGGCTTTTTGAAATTTTCCACACCATGCAATGTTCTCTGCCCCCGCTGCCTATCACCAGTATATTCAACCTGCTCCTTTTGTTTTATCTACTAAACTATAAGTGTTGATCTTCTACTTTGATTGAATAACCTACTCTTAAGATTATTATCCCTTATGATAATCTTGCTTCTTTCAGCACCTACACTGACCATTGAAATGGGAACCTTGATAATTTTTTCAATGTTTTTTATATAATTCTGAGCCTGTTTGGGAAGATCTTCGAAATTCTTTACCCTGCTTATGTCCTCATCCCAGCCTTCATATTCTTCATATATAGGCTGACATTTATGTAAAATAGTCTGATGGCAGGGCATATCTCTATAAACTTTGCCTTCATATTTATAGCCTGTACAAATTTTAATTTCTTTTAGGCCGCTAAGCACGTCCAGCTTGGTTATAGCAACACTATCAATAGTGTTTACCATAATAGAATATTTCAGTATAACCGCATCCAGCCATCCACATCTCCTTGGCCTTCCGGTTGTAGTTCCATACTCATAACCTTTCTCCCTCAGATACTGGCCGATCCTACCGTCTTCCTCGGCCGGAAAGGGACCGGAACCAACTCTTGTGGTATAAGCTTTAACCACACCAATTATCTCATCTAATCTGCCTGGACCTACCCCGGCTCCAGCACAAATACCGCCAGCAATAGTAGAAGACGAGGTCACATAAGGATATGTTCCATGATCAATATCCAGCATAGTACCCTGTGCGCCTTCAAACAGTACCCTTTTATTCTTATCCAGAGCTTTACTTATCAGAAATGTAGCATCAACTATATATCTTTCAATTCGCTTCCCATATTGTTTATATTTATTAAAAATCTCATCCGGATCAAGAGGCTCCAGTCCGTAAATTTTTTCTATAATTGCATTATTTAATTTCAGAGCTTCTTCCAGTTTAGTTCTAAATATCTTTAAATCCTGTAAATCCTGTGTTCTGATACCAGACCTCAGCGCTTTATCAGCATACACAGGCCCAATACCTTTATGTGTGGTGCCAATTTTGGATTTGCCTAATCTGTGTTCACCTGCCTTATCCAGAATTATATGGTAAGGCATAACGAGATGTGCATTACAGCTTATTCTTAAATTATCAGTACTTATCCCCTTGCTTTCCAGGCTATCCAGCTCTTCTATCAGCACTTCGGGGTTTAATACCACTCCATTTCCAATAACGCAAGTAACATCCGGATATAAAATTCCTGATGGAATCAGATGAAGCTTGAACTGATCATTTCCTTTAACTACTGTATGACCGGCATTGTTTCCACCCTGAAACCTTACTACTATATCTACCCTGCTCGAAAGCAAGTCTACAATCCTTCCTTTTCCTTCATCACCCCATTGGGTACCAATAATAGCTATACCGGGCATTTTATTCACCCCTATCTTCAGTCTGGTAAGACTTACTTAAATTTGAAAACAATGCAAACTCCTTATTGAATCGTAAATTCAATTTACCTGTAGGCCCATTTCTGTGCTTGGCAATCATAATCTCAGCTTCACCATTGTGTTTACTTTCATCTTCCTCATAATAATCATCCCTGTATATGAACGCAACCAGATCCGCATCCTGTTCGATCGAACCCGATTCCCTTAAATCTGATAAAAGCGGTCTTTTTTTTTCTCTTTTTTCTACTTCTCTTGAGAGCTGAGATACTGCCACTACCGGAATATTTAATTCCTTTGCAATACCTTTCAAATTCTGCGATATCTCCGTTATTTCCAGAACCTTATTTCCCCTGTAAGTAGTAGTGGACTGCATTAGCTGGATATAGTCAACAACTATTAGCTTTATGTTATTGGTACTGACCATCATACGGGCTCTTGATCTTAAATCCATAACTGTTAAAAATGCAGTGTCGTCAATATATATTTTGCACTCCGCTAATTTCTCAACAGCTCTTGCCAGCTTAACCCACTCATCATCTTTTATTTTTCCATTCCTGAGCTTCTGCAGGTTTATTCTTGATTCCGCACTCATCAGCCTTAGCGCTACCTGCTGTTTTGACATTTCCAGCGAGAAAATTGCTATTGGAAGTTTCTCCCTCAGCGCGATATGCTTGGCCATACCCATGACTAATGAAGTCTTACCCATTCCAGGCCTTGAAGCTATAAC
>JAHIPJ010000002.1 GCA_018894445.1 Actinomycetota bacterium | reverse complement strand
AGTTTGAATATAACTACCTGCCTTCCCTAATTCAGAAGGAGAAGGGATTTCGTATTCTTTAAGTACTTCTTCAATTTTACTCATCGGTGCATCAAATAATTCTTTTTTTAATCTACCCACTTGAGTATTTTCAAAAACTATCTGAGGGTAATCAGTAGTTAACCATTTTTCATTTTTTTTATCAGACATTTTATTATCTCCTTTTCCTCAATTTATTTGAACTCACAGGTAATTTTGCACTCTGTTCTATCGGTCCGCAGGAGGACTATATTCTCCGGAACTTCGTCTAAGGTTATCTTTTTGGTAATCAATGGAGTCATGTCCATTCCTGATGCCATTGAGCTGATAACTCTGGGGAATGTTCCATGGCCAGAATGACCTTGAGAACCTACAATAGAAGCCCTTCTTACCTGGAAGACTTCTCCGGTTACCGGAATCTTTTTATCTGAACGAGCTACAATTACTACGGTACTATTAATCATCTTACCTTCCCAGATAGATTGTTCAATATCTGCCCAGACCTTATCAGGTAAACCGGTTGCTTCTAAATACAATTTAGCTCCCAAACCACCAGTTATATCTAAGACTCTCTCTGAAAAGTTTTCTTTAAGAGGATTAATTATATGGTCTGCACCCATTAACTTGCCTAATTTTGCTCTTGATTCAGAAGGTTCAGAGAGAATTACATTTGAGGCTCCGGCTTTTTTCATTATAGCAACTGCTGCAAGACCGATAGGTCCTCCGCCTAAAATTACCGCATTATCTCCTGGTCTTATCCCTCCTCCTCGTTCTATTATCGCATTATAAGCTACTGAGGTAGGTTCAACTACACTACCAGCCAGGAATAAGTCATCACCCCTGTAAACTCTCTTTAGTTCTTCCAGACTCCAAATATAGCGGGAATCAACTTTAACATATTCTGCAAAGGCACCATCACAACTAAAACCAATCTCTTGTAATTTTTCACAGTGATTAGGGTAACCGTCGGCACAGGGTCGGCAAGAAGCACACCAGAACATTTCTTCTGCAGTTACTGCCTCTCCCTCTTCAAATTTTTTCCCCGTTCTCTTGTTAATTGCCTGCTCGCCTGCTTCCACTACAATTCCTGAAAATTCATGACCCAAAGTCGCCGGAAAAGCAGTAAGTCCGGGATACCAGATATAACCATCATCATCAGGTTGAGCCATGTGGACATCACTACCACAGATTCCGCAGGCTTTAACTTTGATTAAAACCTCTGTGGACCCAATTTTAGGAACATCTTTCTCCACTATTTTAAGTTCCGGATTTTTCCAAACTTTGCTTCCCAAATAAGTAAGTTTCCCATCAATGTCCTTTGCACCTAACTTAAAATCTGGCTTAGGTTGCCAATCGGCGAATAAAGTTACAGTTTTCATTTTTTGTTTCTCCTTTTTTTAATTTTAATTTAATAATTTATTTTTTATATTTTTATTTTATTTATTTTTTTGCAAGATTCTCTGATGATTAATTTAGATTCTAACACTTCTTTTCTTTGATTAAATTCTCCCTCCTCTATTATCTTTAATAACATCTTTACTGCCAATGCCCCCATTTCCAACATCGGCTGACGAATAGTAGTTAAGGGGGGATAGACAAAAGATGCTAATTTAATGTCATTAAAACCTACTACTGAAAAATCTTCTGGAATACGGAAATTCTTTTTTTGAATAACTTGCATAGCTCCTAAAGCCAGCAAATCATTGGCAGCAAATATAGCAGTAGGCGGTTCAGCTAATTTTAAAAATCTCTTCATCACCTGGTAACCGCCTTTTATTCTAAAATCACCTTCTCCTACCAATTCGTCTCTGTATTCAATTTCATATTTTTTAAAAGCTAATTTATAGCCTTTTAATCTATTAAGTGCTGACCTTGTCTTAAGAGGACCAGTGATATGGGCAATTCGACGATGACCTAGCTTAATCAAATATTCGGTAGCCATCATTCCACCTTCTACATCATCAACGATTATACAATTCTTATCCAACCCTTCGATATTCCGGGAAACTAATATATAGGGAAATTTTTTCCTCTCTAATTCTAATATACTTTTGTCTTTGATATGGGCTGTCCCCAAAATTAAACCATCAACTCTTTTCCCCTTTAATATCTCCAGATAAATTCTTTCTTTTTTTAACTTGTCATCAGTGTTGCACAATATTATATTAAATCCATTTGCATTAGCCACATCTTCTGCTCCTCGAGCTATCTCAGCAAAAAAGGGATTGGTGATATCAGGAATTAACATCCCCAGGGTATAAGTTCTTTTTGTTTTTAGCCCCCGAGCAATTGCATTGGGAGTATATCCCAATTTATTAATTATTAGAATAACCTTCTCTTTAGTTTTTTCACTAATCCGAGAATCATTATTTATTACTCGGGATACTGTAGAAGGATGAACTCCCGCTAATTCTGCCACATCCTTAATAGTAGTATTCATAATTTATCCTTACTTCCCTTTCTTCTCTCTAATTTTTACTTGCTTATTTTTACAAAACTACCCTTAATTAGAGATTCTTTAGCAGCATATCCCATCTGGACAGAGATTTTACCATCGAATCCACCCACTGGCGGTTTTGTATCCTCCTGAATACATTTAATAAATTCTTTCATCTCAGCTAGATATGCTTCTTGATATCGTTCTATGAAAAAATAAAGAGGTTTATCGCTTATAGTATCCTTAGCACTATTAACAACTACTTCTGTTGGCTTTGGATTCCCTACCATTACGCAACCTTCTGAGCCAAAAATTTCTATACGCTGGTCATAACCGTAAACAGCTTTGCGACTATTATCTATGGTCCCCCAGGCACCATTTTCATACTTTAGAGTGACTATCGCTGTATCAATATCCCCTGCCTCTCCAATGGCCGGGTCAACCAAACAACTGCCCACTGCCATCAACTCAACCACCTCTTGACCTAAAAGGAAACGGGCCATATCAAAATCATGAATCATCATATCTAAAAAGATTCCCCCCGATACTTTAACATAACTGATCGGTGGTGGTTCAGGATCCCTGCTAGTTATTCTTACTAAATGAGGGGTACCAATCGTTCCGCTTGCCACTAAATCTTTAGCTTTTTTAAAACTGGGGTCAAATCGACGATTAAATCCCACCTGTAATTTTACCCCTGCTTTTTTAACTGCAGCGATAGCCTGATCAATTTTTTCTACATCCAAAGCAATAGGTTTTTCGCAAAAGATATGCT
>JAHIPJ010000225.1 GCA_018894445.1 Actinomycetota bacterium | reverse complement strand
TGCGAGGCATAATGACAGATGCGCTTAATTAATAATTAAAAAGGAGGTGTTAAAATGCCAGTTGAAGAATTAACTACAGTATTAGAACCAAGGCCATTACCTAATTTTGTAGAGACTGAGCAGGTAAAAAGTATAACAGAAAGATCATTAGCTTATGTCTCTGCGGGATTTCCAATTCATTTTAGAGGAGTCTCAGGTACAGGAAAGACTACTCTGGCAATGCATGTAGCTTCTAAGATAGGCCGGCCAGTAGTATTGATTCACGGAGACGAAGAATTCTCCACATCTGATTTGATAGGAGGAGAGTATGGCTACCGTGTAAGAAAAGTTATTGATAATTTTATACACTCAGTATTAAAGACTGAAGAGGATATGCAGAGGCGCTGGGTGGATAACCGCTTAACAGTTGCCTGTAAATATGGATTTACCTTAATCTACGACGAGTTCACTCGTTCCCGCCCAGAAGCAAACAATACCTTACTTTCTGTCCTTCAAGAAAAGATGTTGGATCTACCCGCCGCAAGGGAAGGTGGTGAAGGCTACCTTCGCGTTGATCCCAACTTCACAGCTATCTTTACTTCTAACCCCGAAGAGTATGCAGGCGTTTATAGAAGTCAGGATGCTCTTCGGGATAGAATGATTACTATTGATTTGGATCACTATGATAAAGAGACTGAGATAGCTATTATCGAAGTCAAGACAGGTCTTTCCACTGTGGACGCAGAAAAGTTAGTCAATGTGGTAAGGGGCTTGAGGGAATCGGGCAAATGTGAATATGCGCCAACTATTCGTGGTCCCATTATGATTGGCAAGACCCTGAAGGTAAGAGGTGGGATAGCCTCTAAAGACAATCCTATCTTTAGAGAAACGGCATTGGAGATATTGACTTCGGAGACCAGCAGAGTAGGTTCCAGGACCCATCAGGCGAAGGTAAGAGAAATTATAAGCGGGTTGATTGACCAATTTTGTTAATCATGGATGAGCGATGATTGGGCAATACCTTGTAAACAAGACAACAAGCACAAAGGAGGTGTTTAAAATGGCACTGATGCGAGGATTTTCTAAGGTTGATACAGAAGGCAAAATTGCTATTCCCAGCAATATTCGCCGGGAAGCTAAATTGGAAACCGGCCAATTAGTTGAGATAAAGGTGCAGGGAACAGCGCAGGCACAGTTTATAACAATTAAGCCACGCAAGGCTGCCCGTTAAAAACCCGTTAGATAGTAAACATCTAATGGGGTTAACGCAGATATTATCGGAAATCAGCGAGAAACAATCGCAGATTTGCGCAAGATAATTTTGTGAATATCAGTGGTTAAAAAGGTGATGAAAGATGGCAGACCATAAAAAAGAGAGAGATAAATTTTTTCCTTGGCAAGAGGAAGAAGGAAGAAAGAAAAAGCCAGGGAGAGGTGATAGTATCCCTCCAAAAACCAATATTCAGTCCAGGGTTCATTCCAAGCCAAAAACCGATGGTCAGGAATATCTGGATATATACATAAGGGCTAAAGAAAAAGATCGGGCGGAGCGATATGGTGAAATTGTAGGAAAACAACTTAAAGAAGTTTCAGATACATGGCGAGATATAAAAAAAGATTTGCTGCGAAGAGAAAGAGAATTACCTCAGGTCCCCAAGGGCGGCGTAGAAGAATCAGAAAAGCGGACGGATACAGAGGCAAAGCAAAGCAAAAAAACCCCTAAACATATGAAGAAGATGGATTGGAACTATTAAGAGGAGGATTAAACATGGATTGGGAATGGGATTCGGGTTCACATAAAAGAGCCCAAACAAAGAATGCCGGGATAAAAAAATTAAAAGATGAATGGATATGGCAGCCGGTTAAATTAGGGCCAGCAGGTCAGTATGGGGGTCATCAGATAGGGGAACTTTTGGAAGATGAGGTGTACCCCTGTGGATTTTGCAATGGGACAGGTGAGAAGCCCAGGGGTTCAAAGTGTTCTGTCTGTAAAGGTAAAGGTACAGTCTCTGTTGAACCACCGGCGGTCAAGTGCGCTTATTGTAAAGGTGGAGGAGAAGAAAAGCCCAGAAGCAATGTTACTTGTAATGCTTGTAGAGGTAAAGGTGTTATTCATGTGGAAGAGCCTGTCCAGATATGCCCTCATTGTCGAGGCACAGGTAAGGAGCCCACTAATAAGCTTGTCTGTATAAAGTGCCGGGGAAAAGGTGTGGTGACGGTAAAGGAAGAAGAAGAAACTTATGGTTTAGAAGAAGAGATAGAAGAAGTTGTTGGTAGTTTTGTTGAAGAGAAATCTAAAAGTAAGGTAAAAGAAGGGCCAGTTGGCTCAGCATCGGGGAGTGAGCGAGAGGCATTGGAAGTAGTTAAAGAGTTATGTCGGGCTGATAGGGTTGCTGTGTGCAGGAATATGGCACCTCCTGTTTCATCTGCTTATGCAGAACAACTCTGTAATGCCTTAGTCAAAAAAGGATTACTCATAAGAGTTGGTATTTTATATAGCCTTACTTCTGATGGTGAGAAGTCCTTAAACCGTAGATAAAAGGGAAGCGACAAATGGAGAAAAATATCAACGTAAGAGCAGAGGCCATAAGGGAAATATCCAAAGAAAAGGCCAGGATATTCAGGAAGAAGACCGAGGGCCCATCTCTTTTAGAACAGATAGCTTTAGCTTGGAAAAAGAAAAAGGATGCAGAAGTCAGGCAAAGACAAAAGGAGGCGCCAAAAAAAGAAGAAGCCCTCGGACTTTCTCTTCGAGAGACTTTCGCTAAGGAACTAGTGGATTATGACAAGCGAAGATTATCTACCGGTCCGAAAGGAGAATCGGATGGGATAGGATGGGTTCAATATAAACCTTGGCAAAAAGAAGAGGATGAAAAAAAGAAGAAACAGAAACCGCTTAATATGGCTACAATAGTATCCATCAGGAAAAAATTAATAGCTAAGGAATGGGCCAGGGCATTGGGAAAGAGAACTCAGGATACCAGATTCTATGATTTAGAACGGGAGGCAGCCACCTGGAAAGAAAGAAGAGAAGCGGAGGAGAAGAGAAAAAAAGAAATAAGGCTGAGAATTGAGAGAAATAAAGAGGTATTAAGCGAAGCTCTGGCAGAATTTGGTAAAAAACTAAGAGAACAAAAGGTTGCGACCGCAGGAAATCCGAAGCCAAATCAAGGAACCATGGATCTCAAGGCATTATCCGCTCTCCTGGAAGAATCATTGGAAAATGCCGGAGGGGTCTTTGATATTGAATGGAAAGAAAACGAGTGCCTCGTATGGATAGAGCCCTGGGAAGAGAAAAAGCAGCGCCGATTATTAGGATTTGATATTCCAGTTATTTATAGAGTGAGGATTGACGAGAACCTCGAGATTACCTCTTATGAAAAAGTAGAGGATGAAGAGATAATAGAGAGTTTGAGGGAGGAAATATTAACTAAACCCCTCAGAGAATCTCTGCAGGGAGTATCCTTTAATATAGATAATGAGCAAGAAGCTCAAGCATTTCTGGAAGATAAACTCTTAAATATAGGCCGTTTGATTAATTTAGAACGCACCAAAACCGGGTGGCTCGCTACCATTGAACCCTGGGAAGAGATAAGGTTGCGTAATGTAAAAAGGGGAGGAAAACCCCCTATAGTAACTGACCAGATACAGGTTAGTTGGAAGGATGGGAAATTAAAGTTTACTCCAGAGGAGGAGGAAAAAATATTAAATAAAACCTTAGAAGGAGGGAAGGAAGATGAATGAGGTTGATACGTTTGCGGAAGTTCAGCCGATAATGTTGGCTAAGGAGCAGCCCAGTTTTGTCCGGACGGCATATGTAGAGGATGTGATAAAGCGGGCACACTTGTATATTCAAGCGGGCTATCCAATTCACTTTTCAGGTCCAGCAGGTACCGGCAAGACCACCCTGGCTATGTATTTGGCAGCTCAGTTAAGCAGGCCGATTATCTTAATTCATGGAGACGAAGAGTTCGGTACCTCTGATTTGGTAGGCTCAGAATTTGGGTATCGCAGGAAGAAACTGGTGGATAACTTCATCCATTCGGTTCTTAAGACTGAAGAAGATATGATAGGAAGGTGGGTAGATAATAGGTTGACCGTAGCCTGTAAACATGGATTTACACTCATTTATGATGAGTTCACAAGGTCCAAGGCAGAGGCAAATAATGTTCTTTTATCTGTGTTGGAAGAGAGGATATTGGATCTTCCTGCAGCCAGAGGCATTGAAGGGTATTTAAGAGTTAATCCAAATTTCCGTGCTATCTTTACCAGTAATCCCCATGAGTATGCTGGTGTGTATAAGACTCAGGATGCACTTCGCGATAGAATGATTACTATAAAACTTTCTCATTATGACCGGGATACCGAGGTAGCCATAGCTAGTGCTAAATCCGGCATACCATCCTCAGATGCTGAGAAAGTAGTAGATATAATAAGAGCTCTAAGAGACCAGGATAAAAATGGTGATATTCCAACTATCCGTGCTGGTATAATGATTGGCAAGGTGATGAGGCTATCTGGCTCGAATGCCAGTTCTTCCGATGAGGGTTTTGTGCAGTGCTGCCTGGATATCCTGGATTCAGAAACAGATTCTGTAGATAGAAAGATAGATATTAAAGGAAAGATATTGGATTTAATAAAGGAGATTTGTTAATTGGTTAAATAGTTAAAAGGTTAAATAATTTAACCAGTTACCAATTGCCATTTAACCAAAAGTGAGGAGCGGTAGCGACGAACGATGAAAGAAGCACAAGTCCATTTTGAGCAGGCAAATTGTTTTAAAAGTAACGGCCATCAAGATCAGGCTATAGCTGAATACCTGAAGGCATTGGAGTTGGATCCCAATTTGGCCGAGGCACATAACAACTTGGGTATTCTCTACAAAGACCAAAAACAATACTGGAAGGCCATAGAAGAATACAAAAAGGCATTAGAGATTAATCCCGGATTAGATCAGGCCTGGGATAATCTGGGGATAATTTATCTGAATATCGGCAATCTTCAAGATGCTATCTCGGCATACAAAAATGCTATTCAGATAAATCCCAAAAATTCACGCGCTCATAATAATCTGGGTATAGCCTATGACAGAATAGGTGATTACCAGAAGGCGCAAGAGGAATACAAAAAGGCGATTGAGATTGACCCAAATTTAGGAGAAGCACATTATAATTTAGGTGTAGTATATGGAGTATTAGAGAGGTTCGATGAGTCTATTAAGGAATTAAAGAAGGCCATTGAGTTGGATTTTGTTGATGCAAATACCCATTTCAATTTAGCCTTATCTTTCAGGAAGAAGCAAATGATAGATGAGGCTGTCAGT
>JAHIPJ010000224.1 GCA_018894445.1 Actinomycetota bacterium | reverse complement strand
CTTTATTCATACTACCTGTTTTATATCCTTCAATATCAAGAGTAACATATAAATACCCCTGCTTTTTAAATTCACTCACAATTTGCATCCGAATATCTTTATCATCAAACTTGCACATTTCTTCTTCTGTCACTTCAATTCTGGCTATTTTATCGTGATGCCTTACTCTTACTTGAGTAAATCCCAAATCCAAAAGCATATTTTCCAGCAAGTCAATCTTTTCAAGCAGTTCTTTAGAAACTGCTATTCCGTAAGGTATTCTGCTTGAAAGACAGGCAAACGAAGGGCTATCCCAATTTGAAAGTCCAAGCCGCTTTGATAATTCTCTTATTTCTTTTTTCGAAAGAAATGATTCTTTAAGCGGGCTTCTAACCCCTATTTCTTCAGCTGCTTTCACCCCAGGTCTGTAATCACTAATATCATCATAATTCTGCCCATCCACAACAAATTCAAAACCTTCCTTGTTGGCTATTTTTATCAAATCTTTAAACAATTCTGTTTTGCAAAAATAACATCTGTTGGAATCATTTCTTACATATGCAGGATTTTTTAACTCGTTGCTTTCAATTATCAAATGCCTTACCTTCAAGTTTGCGGTGATTTCTGCTGCTTTATTGATTTCCCTTTTGGGAAAGGTAGGAGATTTGGCAGTTACTGCAATAACCCTGTCACTAAGCAAGTCTGATGCAACTTTTAATAGAAAAGTACTGTCAACTCCTCCTGAAAAAGCAACCAGAACACTGCCCATAGATTTCAAAGAATTTTTTAGCTCATTAAATTTATCTTCCAGAGTATTATTTTCTTTTTTAAAATTATCAGTCATTTTTAATTACCTTGATCTAATGCATGTTTCTAATTTTTTATTAAATGCTGTAGTCAATTGATTTTGATTTTTTTTCATTCTGAATCTTTGCCAAATCTTCCAAAGTAATAGAGTTTAAAAATTCAGCCATTTTTTCACTTAGATCCGACCATATGTCATGGGATGCACAATTTTTTATCTTGACGCAATATTTTTCATTCCTGGTGCACTCAACAAGACTTAAATCTCCTTCAAGAACTTCCACAACCTCTTTTGCAGTTATCTTTGACGGAGTTCTGGAAAGGATATAACCTCCATGAACTCCCCGGCTTGTTTTAAGCAATCCTGCTGCTTTTAATGGAATTACAATCAAGCTTAAATACTTCTCTGATATCCCCTCACTTTTTGCAATATCTTTCAAAAATGAATAACCATTTTCAGAATTGGCAGCCAGATTTATCATCAACCTCATCCCGTATCTTGATCTTGCTGAAATTCTCATTTTTTACCTTTATAAATATTATTAATTAATATTAATTATAATATCTTAGTTAACAAATTATTTATTTATAATAAACACTACTAATCTAATAGTGTAAGTAGTAATTTATACTAATCTATTTAGCTTGTCAATTATTTTTTAAAATTTTTTTATTTTTTTTGTGGAGTTAAACTAATGCATGCATTCTGATTTTTCAATGCGGTAAACCTAATCATAAAAAACAACAGACTGTCCTGAAGTTATTGCTTCCTGCTCTTCATCAAAAACAACTTTAATATAATCATTGAACTTAATTATTCTACAAGCTTCACAGGGGAAAACTATAGTATATGTATTAATACAAAACAAATTAGTTGGAGCAATAGGTCTGGCAGATATAATAAGAGATGAATCAAAAGAGGCTATAGAAAAATTAAAAGAGATGAATATAAAGCCAATGATGTTAACTGGTGATAACAAGCAGGTTGCCAAATGGATTGCAGAAGAAGTGGGTATTGAAGAATATTTTGCTGAGGTATTACCCCAGGATAAATCAGATAAAGTAAAGGAGATTCAGTCAAGAGGGCTTATTGTAGCTATGATCGGAGATGGAGTAAATGATGCTCCAGCACTTGCTCAGGCAGATATTGGCATAGCTATAGGTGCTGGTACTGATGTAGCAGTTGAAACTGCAGATATAATACTTGTAAGAAGCAATCCCTTGGATG
>JAHIPJ010000019.1 GCA_018894445.1 Actinomycetota bacterium | reverse complement strand
GAAGAATGTGATATATCCCTTTCGTGCCATAATGCAATATTCTCCATAGCAGTTGTTACATACGATCTTAAAACCCGTGCCAGTCCGCATATTCTTTCACAGATAATAGGGTTTTTCTTATGGGGCATAGCAGAAGAACCTTTTTGTCCTATGGCGAAAGGTTCTTCAACTTCCTTAACATCTGTTCTCTGTAAGTTCCTGACTTCAAGAGCTATTTTTTCCAGAGTGGCTCCACAAATTGCCAGAGCTGAAATTAATTGTGCATGCCTGTCTCTTTGAAGAATTTGGGTGGATACAGGTGATGGTTTTAAGCCCAGGATATCACAGACTTTTTTCTCGATTTCAGGGGATGTGTTGGCATAAGTGCCAACAGCACCGGATATTTTTCCATATCTAATATTTTCCCTTGCCTGCCTCAGTCTTTCAAGGTTTCTTGCCATCTCAAAAGCATACATACAAAACTTAAGCCCCAGAGTGGTTGGCTCTGCATGGATCCCGTGGGTCCTGCCCACCATAACTGTATGGCTATACTTTTTAGATTTGGATTTTAAAATATTTAGAATCTTTTTTATTTTCTTTTCAATTATATCTGTTGCTTCAAGCATCTGCAGTGAAAGAGCGCTGTCCCCGGCATCTGATGAGGTCAGCCCATAATGGAGATATTTAGACGAATCTCCAATATATGAAGATACATTGGTCAGAAAAGCAATGACATCATGATGTGTCCCAGTCTCAATCTCATCTATTTTTGAAATTTCAAATTTAGCTTTCTTATTTATATCATCTGCAGCTTTTTTCGGAATAATACCAAGACCTGCCTGCACTCTGGCCACTGCTTTTTCAACCTCAAGCCACTTACTGAATTTATTTTCATCATCCCATACCCTGCCCATCTCTCTCGTGGTATATCTTGGAATCATAACCACTCCTAAAATAAAAATTATTAATATAAATTACACTGCATATTTTTCAATCTATATAACCATCCAAATAATTAATATGGTTACATAAATTCTTCCAGTATTTTTTCTCTAAAAGTTTGATAATTTTTTGAATCATTCAAATCCAGGAGTTCTTCACCACAATCAAAAAAGACCTGATCGTAATCCTTAAGACAGATATCTGAAACTTGTAAAAGCCACTTGCTGTTAAGCTTCCAGCTTTTTAGATCACTTAACCAGCTTTTTTCACTGGCAGGTATATTTTTTTTTATAAAATAATCAAGTTTCCTGGATTTTTTTGAAACCTGTAATAAAAAATCAACTTTACTTGTAAGAGACGAAATATTCGCTATGCTTAAATCCATATCATTAGCCACTGCTATCACCCCCTGTAATGTTGTATATCATTTCTCTTTTGCAAATATAGATATTTTATTATCTCCGATTTATTTTTAAAACCAGATACCCTGATACTGTAACAGTAGGCTTTTATTTTAGATAACCACTTAAAAATTCCTTTACTTCATCTTCATCCGCAATCTGATAGCTTATATCGTCTATCATAGCTGATTTTGTTGGTATCGTAATACGGTTTATATTCTTACTTGAAAATAATAACACAAATCCTGTAGAACCAAAATCCCATATTGTAAAATCAGATCTGGTTTCATTATTTAAAACTTTAATAACCTGCGGTGCTTTTTTAATCATTGAGAAATTAAATTTCTGCCTTATAATCTCATTCAGTAGATACTGCTGTTTGTCTATTCTATCAAGATCAGCTCTTGTAGTTGCTCTGCATCTTGCAAATGATAAGGCTTGCTCGCCACTCATTGTATAAGTCCCAGGATCAAAATCCGCCCCGGAAAACTCGTCGTGGAGTGGCTCTTCTACTA
This sequence comes from Actinomycetota bacterium, assembly GCA_018894445.1. GTDB lineage: Bacteria > Actinomycetota > Humimicrobiia > Humimicrobiales > Humimicrobiaceae > Hydromicrobium. Next base: position 1,008 of record JAHIPJ010000019.1, on the reverse strand, counting down.
CAATCTCAATTCCTCCAAGTATATCGATAATTTCCTTAAATCCATTGAAGTTTATAATCATTACCCTGTCAATCTCAATACCGGTCAGCTCATATATTTCCTGCTTGATCATTTCTTCGCCGCCAAATTTATAGGCCGCATTAATTTTATTCCACCCGTATTCCTCCAGCTGGACCCGTGTATCCCGGGGAATGGAAATAAGGCTGTCTTTCTTTCCCCAGCTACTGATATGGTAAATAATAATAGTATCGGTTAAACCTTTAAAACCATTACTCTCTTCTCTTACGTCTACACCAAGCAGTAATATATCCTTACCGTTTCCGCTTCCATTTAAATCCGTAAGAGAGATACACAGGAATACAAACGCTGCCAGTACGAAAATAATCAGTATTGTAATAAAACAACCTTTGGCTTTATTCATATCTTACTTATTCTCTATATCCAGGAAATTATTTATATTCTGCATATCCGGTATGGGATAAATAATACAGAGTGTGTAGTAATTTTTCAATAGGATCAGTTGTCTCAATTCTTACATTTGGAGGAGTCTTTATAGGAACTGAAGTGTAATTTATTATTACTTTAACACCAGCTTCAACTAAAATATCAGTAACTTTTTGCGCCGAACCGGGAGGAACAGCCAGTATTGATATTTCTATATTCTTTTTTTTAAATATATTCTTGACCTGGCCTATATCCAGCACTTCATACCCTGATATAAGCTTACCTATTACTTCGGGTTTATTATCAAATACATTTTCTATCTTGAAGCCAAATCTATCCAGCATCTTATATTTTAAAATCGCCTTACCTAAATTACCTGCACCAATTAAAGCAATATGGACAGACCTATTATAGCCTAAAATCTTATTAAATGAGTTAATGAGGTCATCAATATTAAACCCAACACCTCTTTTACCTTTTATCCTAAAATATATTAAGTCTCTTCTCACCTCCGCACTATTAACCCCCGTATTACTACTTATATCCCTGGAGGTTGTAGTTCTT
>JAHIPJ010000223.1 GCA_018894445.1 Actinomycetota bacterium | reverse complement strand
TAAAAAAATACTCTGAAAGAGAAAAAATTTCCGTCTCAGATGATATACTAAACCTAATAGCTGAAAAAATAACCTCTAATATCAGAGCGCTTGAAGGATCTCTTACGCGGGTAGTTGCATTTGCTTCTTTGACAAAATCTAAACCTGACTTAACCATAGCTAAAAATATTCTTAAAGACATTTTACCCGACGACAAAGAACATAAAACAAGCATTCAAACAATTATTAAAGAAATATCAAAATATTTCTCAATACCTATTAATGACATTCTAAGCGCTAAAAGAAATAAGTTTATATCACATGCCCGACACCTGGCAATGTATCTCTCAAGAGAGCTTACCAGCAGCTCTTTGCCTAGAATTGGAAAATCGTTTGGAGACAGGGATCATTCTACAGTAATATATGCTGTTTCCAAAATATCAGACCTAATCAAAACAGATAGAACTGTCTATATGCAAATTCAGGAAATTACCAATAAGATAAAAACATCTTCTTAGAAATCTCTTTGTTTAAAATCTGTTTAATAATCCTATAGGTTTTTAACAAAAACTTATGTTTGTGGTTCAAAATTAAAATTGTTTTTCTTTCTCCCCATATTCTTCCAGTTTTTAAACAGCTTCCAGCTTTTTTATTAACAAGTTCTCTTACTGCTATTTGTGTTGTTTTACCCTTTTTTCTAAAATACTAACATTTCTAACAGGTGTTATAACTATTACTGGCTATTTAAATTAAATACCATATATAATAAAATATGTTTATATTTTAAATATCTCAAAAGAGGTGGAAATGAAATTTCAAACAACAAGAACCGAGCTTTTAGACACAGTATTGTTTGCAAGCAGAACAATTGGTACCAAGGTTTCATCATTTATATTAAACGGGATTATGTTAGATGTTGACGAGGGGCTAACCACGTACAGCACTGATTTAGAAACAAGTATTAAGAGTATAATGGAAGTAAAAACGCTTGAAAAAGGAAAAGCTGTTGTACCTGCCAGAATTTTAATAAACATATTAAAAAGCTTAAAAGAATCAAAAATAGAACTAGAGCTGGATAAATTAACAAACCAGGTGAAAATAGCATGCGAAAATGCTCTTTTTACGTTAAACACACTATCTCTTGAAGAGTACCCGGGTTTTCCTGAAATAAAAAAGGAGAACTATATAAAAATTAATTTAAACAAATTTAGAAACCTGGTAATAAAAGCTCAAAAGGCTGCATCTTTAGACGAGGGCAGAGCAATTTTGACTGGAGTGCTTTTGGAAATCGAAGAGGGTTTGTTAAGCATGGCAGCAACAGACAGCTACAGGCTTTCTATAGTAAAAGAAAATATAGATACAGGCAGACCACCAATTAAAGTGGTTATACCGTCAAAAGTGCTTGATAGTATTGTTAAAAGCGAATACAAAGACAGCGATATTGAGATAAATATTGAAGAAAATCAGATAAGCTTTTATCTGGAAGGAGACAATAAAAAAAAGAATATAATAGTTTCCAGACTACTTTCTGGGAAGTTTCCGGAATATAAACAGCTTATTCCCAAGAGCTTAAAACACAATATAGTCATAAATAAAGAAAAAATGCTTGATGTAGTGAAGAGAATTTCGTCGATATCCCAGGACAATATACCGGTTAAACTAACTATTGATAAAGGTAAAATAACTGTGTCCATGAGCATCAGAGAAATAGGAAGCTCCAGTGAAGACTTTGAGGTTTCTTATGGAGAAGAAAGAATAGAGATAGCATTTAACCCCGAATTTTTAATGGACGGCATAAACATAATGGATGAGAAGAATATAATATTATCAATAGAGGAGTCTCTTAAACCTATTTTGATAAGATCAGAAAAAAACAAAAATTTGATTTATTTGCTAATGCCTATCAGGGTCTCCTAACATCTAAACAAAACTAAAAATTAAAAAAAGCAAAAAATAAGACCATGAAAAAAACAACAAGAATAAACCTATGCATCATTGGAGCAGGAAGAGTTGGAACAACCGTAAGCTACACACTTGCTGAAAAAGAGCTGCCTAATATTAAACTGAAGGCAATGTCCTCAAGATCTATGGAATCATTAAACAGGGCAAAGAAAATTTTAGGAAGCAAAGCAGCTGGTGTAATTTTTACCAGAGAAAATTCTAAGGCTGTATCACAGGCAAATTGTATTTTAATATGCACCCCTGACGATGTTATAAACAGTGTCTGTAGCGATATTTTTAAAGATAAAAGTAAAGATTTTAAAAATTATTATGCAATTCATTTTAGTGGATCTAAATCACTGGAGGTATTGAATTCGGCCAGGGCAGCAGGAGCTGAAATTGCATCAATCCACCCATTAAAATCTTTTGCTTCAATAGAAGAAGCGATTAAATCTTTACCAGGAACTATTTTTGGAATAACTTATTCCAGCGCAGAATCAAAGAAAATGGCTGAATTTCTGGTAAAAAGCCTGGGCGGGGAAATAATCGAGGTAGAAAATAACAAGAAGCCGCTTTATCACGCTGCAGCATGTGTGGCTTCCAACTATCTGGTTACCCTTATAAATTATGCGGTACTGATACACAAAAAGATGGGTATAAAACCGGAAGATTCTTTAAAAGGCCTGATGGGACTGGTGGAAGGCACGATCAGCAATATAAAGAAGATGGGTACAGAGAAATCACTGACAGGCCCTATAGCAAGGGGAGACGTAGGCACAATCAAAGAGCATGTTAAGAGCTTTAATGAATTTTTTTCTAAAGAAGATAGTACTTTGTATAAAATGATGGGCATTGAAACCAGCAAGATCGCACATCAGAATAAGTGGATAAAAGAGAGCACCGTAGAGGAACTAAAAGAAATACTTAAAGAATAAAAAGGGGATATTATGACTGAAAAGAAAGTAACAACCAGTGATTTAGTAGAAATGAAGAAAAAAGGTGAAAAAATAACCATGCTTACAGCTTACGATCATCTTATGGCATCTCAGCTGGATGACTGTGGCATAGATTTAATTCTGGTTGGTGATTCTGTAGGAAATGTGCTGCTTGGATATGAGAATACAATACCTGTCACAATGGATGAAATGATTCACCACTGCCGGGCAGTCACCAGGGGAGTGAAAAGGGCGATGGTGATTGGCGATATGCCTTTTATGTCTTATCAGGCAAGTTCAGAGGAAGCGGTAAGAAATGCCGGGAGATTTTTAAAAGAAGCTGGTGTTGAAGCAGTAAAACTTGAAGGCGGAAAAGAAGTTTTTAAAACTATAAAAATGATTGTTGATTCAGGAATTCCGGTTATGGGTCATCTGGGACTTACACCGCAGTCAGTTTATAAATTAGGTGGTTATGGAGTTAGAGGGAAGGACAAGGAACAGGCTTTAAAAATGTTGGAAGATGCCAGAGGACTGGAAGAAGTTGGAGTATTTTCAATAGTACTGGAGAAGATTCCTGCAAAACTCGCGAAAAAAATAACACAGCAAATAGACGTCCCTACAATTGGAATAGGGGCAGGAGTAGACTGCGACGGTCAGGTGCTTGTAACTCATGATATGCTGGGGCTTTTTGAAGGATTTAAGCCAAAGTTTTCTAAAAGATATGCTGAAGTGGGAAAGGAAATGAAGAGATGTTACAGGAAATACATAGAAGAGGTGAAAAATAAAGAATTTCCCGCAGAAGAGCATTCTTACTAAGGCAGTCAAATAGATTTATCTTTTATTATACGAATATATTGCGCCCGCGGTAATGGAGATAATCAAAAAAATAAATGAATGTAAATTAATTGTAAACCAAATTAGAGAGAAGGGCTATAAGATAGGCCTTGTTCCCACCATGGGTTTTCTGCATGAAGGACATATAAATCTTATTAGAATGGCAAAAAGGGATTGCGACAAGGTGTTTATAAGCATTTTTGTTAATCCAACACAGTTTGGTCCGGATGAAGATTTTAAAAATTATCCCAGAGATATAAAAAAAGACAGCGCTCTTGCAGAAAAAGAGGGAGTGGACTATATATTTTATCCGACGGTACAGGAAATGTATGGCTCAGACCATAAAACTGTTGCTGAGGTAAAAGAACTGGATAAGATTATGTGCGGTAAGTATAGGCCAATCCATTTTGCGGGTGTAACAACCGTAGTTCTGAAATTATTTAATATTGTAAATGCACAAAAGGCTTATTTTGGACAGAAAGACTACCAGCAGATGATAATAATAAAGAAAATGGTAGCTGATTTGAATATGGATATTGAGATTGTAAGTGGTCCTACCACAAGAGAGGGCAACGGTCTTGCTTTAAGTTCTAGAAATAAGTATTTATCTGTAGAGGAGAGAGAAAATGCTACTATTTTATATAAATGTTTGAATCTGGCAAAAAATATGGTTAAAAACGGCGAAAGAGATCTGGAAAAAATAAAAAGAATAGTTTTAGATAAACTGGAGGATAACAGGTTTGTTAAGAGCGTAGATTATTTTGAATTTAGAGACATCCGGACACTGGAAGAAATAAAGAGAGTGGATAAGGATTATAAGAGCATACTGGCTGCGGCTGCTGTATGGATTGGAAAGACCAGGCTTATTGACAATATAATTATAAAAGTATAAAAGCAATAAATATATTATTTAATTTAGGTAAACGTAAATAGCGGAAGGAAGGAAAGTGTTAATCTGTATTTTAAAAAGCAAGATTCACAGAGCAACAGTAACTGGTGCTGAGATTGATTATATGGGGAGTATAAGCATAGATAAAAACTTGATGGAGCATGCAAAAATACTTCCTTATGAAAAAGTACTGGTGGTAAGCCTGGATAGTGGGGAAAGACTGGAAACCTATGTTATAGAAGGAGAAAAGAATAGCGGAGAAATTTGTATAAATGGAGCAGCTGCGAGAAGAATATTTAAAGGCGAGAAGATTATTATTTTATCTTTTGCTTATATGGAAGAGAAAGAAGCGCCGGACTACCGGCCAAAAATAGTTTACGTAAACAATAAAAATGAGATTACAAACGAAGAGAATCATGTGAAGAAAGATGACCAGTGCTAGACTGCGAAGGAATGCATTTAATATATTTATAGTGCTTCTAGTTATAATTATTTTTTCACCCTTTTACCTTTTAACATCTTGTAAGATTAGAGATAATCCCGATGAGCAAATAATAGATTATAGTGATTATAAAAATGAAAGCAGCCTGTATTTATTTGATTATGAAAAAATTGTAATGGAAAGTACTGGCTCTATTGATGTAAAAATTGAGAACTGCAACCTGTATTTAGATATTTACGAAGACCTGGTAATACTGGGTGAGGTAAAAAATGTTTCTAAAGTAAATAAAACCGACATAGAGATTACTATTGATTTCTATGATAAGCATGGAGAAAAGATAATATCAGCAGTCATTCCTGCTTACATTAATTATCTTAGAGGAGGGAGCAGGTTGCCATTTTACTATTACTTGACCGAAAGAGAGAAGTATATAGATATATCTAAAATAAAAATAGGCGTTAATTACAAGGATTATTATGATAGATTTGAAGGGAATCCTATAGTTGAAAATGAAAGCTATTATTATAAAGAAGACTATTTAATTATTGAAGGTAAAGTAATTAATATAGGTGAAGGAAAAATAAGGAACCTAAAACTTTTCTGCACTTTTTATAACGATAAAAACCAGGTTGTGTTTATAAAACAGTGTTACTTATCCAGAGAGGAAATGATTTCTGAGCAAGAGCAGAAGGTTACTTTAAAAATACTACTTGATGAATATTTGCCTGAGTTTACACATTACAGATTTGAAGTATTTTTTGAAGATGAAATTAAGGCACCAGTTTAATTCATATCCAATCCTTATATTTAAAATAAACAAGCATACCTATGGATATTATAATCATTACAACCACAATTATGATAAAGGCGAAAGGGTTGCGTTCTAAAGGAAGTACGATATTCATTCCATAAATCCCGGATATAAGAGCAAGGGGGAGAATGATTACAGAAAAGATAGTAAGTATACGCATTATGTCGTTAATCTTATTTGATAACAGCGATTGATGAGCATCATGCACCCCCTCTATTAATTCCTTATAATTTTCGAGGGTGTCCCAGATCTTTTCTATATGGTCTACCAGATCGCCGAAGTAAACCTCCAGAGCCTCTATCAAGAAATCCATATCTTTTATCTCCAGGGTTTTAAGAAATTTTCTCTGCGGAAAGATTATGTTTCTAAATGTTAGTATATTGGTTCTGATGAGCAGTATATCTTTAACATTTTTACTGCCCGCTTTTTTGAAAATGGCGTCTTCAACATCCTGTACATTCCTATAGATTTTATTGAGTATGGGGAAATTATAGTCAATGAGTGAGTCAATGACTTTATGTAAGAGATAACCGGACCCCTTATCCAGGATTTGATGGTTTTCAGCCAGGTCGTCGAATGTATTCTGGATAGGACTACACAGCCCGTGATGGACGGTTACCAGGAAATTATTTCCAATAAAAATGTTTACGGCAAAGGGTACAAGTCTTCTGGTCTGCTTTATAAAGTAGGGTATATGCAGTACCAGAAAAAAGTAGTCATCATATTCATCTAATTTTGGTCTTTCAATGATACTCAGGCAGTCTTCGATATCCAGGGGGTGAAAATGGAAATGATCCCGCAGAAATTGCATATTTTCTTTACTTGGATTCTCAATATCAATCCAGATAAGATATTCTACATTATTAATATAGGAGGGAATATTTTTGAGAGTGACTTTTTCCAATAACTTTTTTTCATTCCTATCATAAACCAGAGTTTTCATCAGAACTCACCCCTTTATTTAAATCTTTACAAAATTTTATAATTTTTTATAAAAAAAAGAAATGTAAATTTATTAATATATTATTGAATTTAAGACAAATTCCCAGCTTCAATTTGCCAGAAAAAAATGCTGGCTCTTTTTTATTGGATTAGTATATATCAATTAGAAACGCTTAACTTTAATATTTTTATTTATGATAGTCAAGCCAGCAATCAATGGGTTTGAAAATAAAAGGCAATGATCAGTATTTGAAATAAAATAATTTAGAAACAAAAGAGGGAATCCTCGGTTTTTCAAATCCGAGATGAGAGAGACTTTTGATTGACCTGTTGCCTCATCTAAGAAAGTATCTGAAAGCCTATACGTTGACAAACAATATTTAGTAAGTTAAACTGACTAACATATATATTTATCACAGTTTGCCTATTAATTTATTTAATAAAAGGCAGTAGGTTGACAATAATTATTAAATAGATAAACAATTAAATAGCTTATTTGCTTTATGAAATGTAGCTGAGAGGTATGGGAGGTATCCTGTAAAAATATAATTTATTAATAATGAAGAATTAAAACTATAAAGATAATAGATAATTAAAAGTATGTAAGAAAGGTTTGATATGGTAAGAATAGGCTTTGTTCCATCCCACAGGTCACCATTTAATAAAGAATGGGCAATTGATATGAGAGATAGGGTAGTTAAATCAATTGAAAGAAATATAAAAGAACTTGAGTTAATATACCCTGATAAAAAACTAACAGATGGTGGGCTGGTTACTTTTAAAAAAGATGCAGACAAGGTTATAAAATTATTTAAAGAAAAAGATATTCAGGGACTCATTATAGGCATGATGACTTTTGGCGAGGAAATACCAAATCTTTTAATTGCGGAAGCTTTTGACAGTCTTCCGATTCAGGTTTTTGGTACTAAAGAAGGACCATTTACTGAGGATGGAAATAGAAAGTCAGATTCATTCTGTGGCACCATATCTACTGCATCAGGACTGGTGAGAAGGAATATAAAATTTGATTTTTCGGGGATTTATTTTCCTGAAGAAGAGGAATTCATATCTGATATAAAAAGGTTTTCTAAAGTAGTGATTGCTCGTGCGGGATTTACAGGCATGAAGATAGGAGCACTTGGACCAAGACCAGCACCTTTTGAGACCTGTGCTATAAATGAGTTAGACCTGATAGAAAAGTTTAGAATTAAAGTCGTGCCTTTTACATTACTTAAGCTAAAGGCAGATATAGAGAATACAAAAGAGGAAGACATAAAAGAAATAGAAAATGAAATAAAAAAATCTTATGACTGTAAGCTTGCAGATGACAGGATAATCTCTAAAATTGCAAGACTTGAATATGTGCTTAATAAATATGCCGGAAAAGAAAATCTTTCCGGTTTTGCAATACAGTGTTGGACAGCAATGCAGGAAGAAATAGGGGTATCTCCTTGTCTTAGTATGGGAAGACTGACTGACAGTGGGATAATGTGTGCATGCGAGGTTGATATTCATGGTGCGATTACCATGGTGATACAACATCTTTTAACCCTTATGAAGGATGTCCCTCATTTTATCGACTGGACTATACAGAACCAGGAGAATGAAAATACATTTTTGGCATGGCACTGTGGGAATGCTCCTATAAGTTTGAAGTGTAAAACATGCAGGCCTAAAATTAATACTCATTCGGTACTGGGCTGGCAGATTGGCTATGATAAATGCTATGGAACAGCAGAATTTCAATTGAAAGAAGGGATAGTGACCTTAAACAGGCTGGTAGAGACGGGCGGCAAGTTCAAGATGCTTTCTACAGTTGGAGAAGCAGTACCTGATAATAGAACACTTAGAGGCTCCTGGAAATGGATTAAAGTAAAAGATTTAAAAAAGCTTTACAGGACCATAATTGAAGAAGGCTTTGTACATCATGCCAGTATGATTTTTGGAGACATAAGAAGAGAGATGAATACTTTCTGTAAATTTACAGGCGTAGATGTTATAGAAGTCTGATTTTTTAAATTATAAATATTAAAATGGTATATAAATGATAAATTATAATTTGGTAATGTAATTCTTTATTGTGATTTACAGAAAAGAAAATAAAAATATCTCATTAAAAGAAATAAATAAGAAAAACATACTTAAGATAGTCATGGAGATGGGGCCTATCTCTCGAATTGACATATCCAGGCATCTCAAAATCAGCCGTCCTACTACTTCTGCTTATATAGGTGAGCTTATTAAAGATGGTCTCGTAAAAGAGATTGGTAAAGGTGATTCTACTCCTTCCGGTGGTAAAAAAGCAGTGCTTCTTCAGTTTAACGGAAGAGCGGGTTATATATTAGGAGTAATGATAGGAGTAAAGACTATCAGGATTGCTCTAACTGATCTAGGGTCAAACATAATAGAAATAATAAAAATTCCCACTGAAGAGTGGTTTGGGCCGGACGCAGTTATAGATAAACTGGTAAAGAATTTGAAGAAGATTATAAGAACATCTAAGGTTAATAAAGAAGAAATAATAGGCATCGGAGTAGGGGCTACCGGTCTGGTTGACAGCAAAAAAGGTTTGGTTATTTTCTCACCAAATTTAGATGGATGGAACAATATAAAGCTTAAGGAGATTGTGGAGGAAAAAATTGGGCTTCCTACTTTTATTGAAAATGAATGCAGGGTTCAGGCAATTGCAGAAAAAAAATACGGACTTGCGAAGGATGTTAAGAATTTTGTCTGTGTTGAGACCGGAACCGGTATAGGTACTGGTGTGTTTATAGATAATAAACTTATGACTGGAGACAAAGGAATGGCTGGAGAGGTTGGCCATATAATAACTGATCTTGCTGGAGACAGGATGTGCCACTGTGGAAATACAGGGTGTCTTGAAACTTTGTGTTCAACCAATTCTCTTATAGAGGATATCATGGCTGACATTAGAAAAAGTGGAAAGTTTGTTGATTATGGCGGTAGAAAGCTTAAAATAGATGATTTATACCGGCTTTATGAGCATGGCGATAAGATAGTTACTGGAAATGTTGAGAAAAATGCTGAATATCTGGGTATAGGAATTTCCAATACAATTAAAATGTTTAACCCGGAGCTTATTATAATTCATGGGGAAATTATTAAATTTGGCAATAAGTATTTAAGCAAAGTTGGAGAATCAGTTTCCAAAAAAACTTTTCCAAAGGTTAAAGATAATTATAATATTCAATTTTCAAAATTGGGAGAAAATGTCGGATTGATAGGTGCCACCTCTATTGTTTTTAATAGTATATTCGATCTGGATAGTTCAAGTGTAGCTGGTCATTATATTATAAAAAAGAAAATAAGCTAGAATTAAGCTTAGATGATAATAAATACCTTAAGAAAAATACAATATGAGTAAAATTAAGTATGTAATAGGTATGGATTTCGGTACTGATTCTGTACGCTCAGTTATCGTAGATGTCTCAAACGGTGAGGAAATATCATCTCATATATCTTATTTTAAACGATGGGCAGAGGGCCGGTACTGCAATCCTAATAAAAACCAGTTCCGGCAGCATCCTCTGGATCATATCGAATCCTTAGAAGAGTCAGTAGTGGGCGCACTGAAAAAAGTTCCTATGGATATCAAAAATAATGTAATGGGAATAGGAGTTGATACAACAGGTTCTACCGCTGGACCGGTAGATAAAAATGGTATTGCGCTCGCCTTAAAAGAAGAATTTGCAGAAAATCACAATGCTATGTTTGTAATGTGGAAGGACCATACTCCAGTAGAAGAAGCAGAGTTAATAAATAAGGTCGCTAGATCATGGGGAGGAGAAGATTATACAAAATATGAAGGAGGAGTGTATTCTTCTGAGTGGTTTTGGTCAAAGATCCTTCACATACTAAAAGAAGATAATAAGGTAAGAGAAGCTGCTTTCTCCTGGGTGGAGCATGCAGACTGGATACCTGCTATACTTACCGGTAATACGGATCCATTGAAGATAAAGCGAAGCAGATGTGCAGCAGGACACAAGGCAATGTGGCATGCTTCCTGGGGAGGTTTGCCTCCGGAAGAATTCCTGGCAAGGATATCACCTCTTCTATCTGGCTTAAGAGGTAGATTGTATACCGAAACTTATACCTCAGATAATGCTGCAGGAAGACTAACTGCTGAGTGGGCAGCGAGGCTAGGCTTAAAAGAAAGTATCCCTGTATCTGTGGGAGCTTATGATGCCCATATGGGAGCGGTCGGTGCAGGAATCAGCCCGGACACTTTCGTAAAAATAATCGGTACTTCCTGCTGTGATATCGCAGTAAGCCCTAAAAATGAAATTGGAGAAAAACTGGTGGCTGGAATATGCGGACAGGTTGACAGTTCTGTGATACCGGGTATGATAGGTCTGGAGGCAGGCCAATCTGCCTACGGAGATGTTTATGCCTGGTTTCGGGATCTGCTTTCCTGGCCTCTGGAGAATTTACTTTCCAGTGCTCTAAGTAAAAAAGAAATAAAGGAAGCAGTTGATTCAATTATTCCCGGACTTACTGAAGCAGCTTCTAAAATAAATCCCGGAGAAAGTAGTTTAGTTGTCCTGGACTGGCTAAACGGAAGAAGAACACCCTATGCAGATCAGAAACTTAAGGGAGCAATTTTAGGTGTGACTCTGGGAACTGATGCTCCAAGACTTTTCAGAGCACTGATTGAGGCAACTGCTTTTGGAGCAAAAGCTATTATAGAAAGATTTAACGAGGAAAATATTACAATAAACCAGGTGGTAGCTATTGGGGGAATACCTAAAAAATCACCACTGGTTATGCAGATACTCTCTGATGTGCTAGATATGCCAGTAAAGGTGGCAAAGTCAGAGCAGGCGGTGGCCTTAGGAGCTGCTATGTTTGGAGCAGTGGTAACCGGAACATATAAATCAGTAGAGGAAGCCCAGAAAAATATGGGATCGGGATTTGAGACTACTTATTATCCGGATAAGGAAAAAGCCTTTATTTATAATACTCTGTATGCCAGGTATAAAAAGTTAGGAAATATACTGGAGGATGAATTAAGAAAGTGAGTCTTTCAGAACTAAAAGAAGAGGTATATAAGGCAAATATAAGGCTTTACCAGAGCGGTTTGGTTATCTCTACATTTGGGAATGTATCTGGGATTGATAGGGGCAAATCCCTGGTTGCTATTAAACCCAGTGGAGTATCATATAAAAAGCTGACTCCCAAAGATATAGTATTAGTAGATCTTGAGGGAAATAAAGTAGAAGGAAAACTAAATCCTTCCTCGGATACCAGGACCCACCTGGAGCTTTACAGAGCTTTTTCTGATATTGGAGGAGTAGCCCATACACACTCAACTTATGCTACAGCCTGGGCCCAGGCCAGAAAAGCCATACCCTGCCTGGGTACCACCCACGCCGATTATTTCTACGGTGAGGTACCATGCACCAGGGTTATAAGTAACAGTTGCATATCGAAAGATTACGAGTTGGGGATTGGAAAACTAATTGTAGGTACATTTAAATCTAAAGATTACCACCATAGGAAAGCAGTACTGGTTGCATGCCACGGGCCGTTTAGCTGGGGAGAGAATGCAGAAGAGGCTGTAGAGGTCAGCATTGCCTTAGAAGAGATTGCAGAAACTGCACTTTATTCAATATTAATTGACCCAAACCTTGATAATATAAGAAAGAGCCTGCTTGATAAGCACTACTTAAGAAAACACGGAAGAGGCGCTTATTATGGGCAGGAAAAGGATAAAAAAGCTGGACAGAAGTAAAGAATAGCACCCTGGTAAGCCGGCTGTACTTGAGATTTAGATATACAAGCGAGAATCCTAAGGTTTTTCAAATCCGAGATGAGAGCGACTTTTATACAATCAAGTTAAATGCTGGAAGAAGTTTTAGAAGAATGGCTGCTTTTTAGGATTTCAAGGAATTTTTCCATTTCTGTTGTTGATAGTCTTGAAATAAAAATTAAGAAAGTTGCTGTATAATGCCGAAAAGTTAAGAAAAATTGTAGGATTATTGTTATCTAAACTTGACAAAGTACATCTAATAACCCGCCAGGGCAGAGTTCCACACACTTTAGTGCGTGGGTATCTACTCGATACGTCTGTTTGGATTACCTTACCAGCTTTGCCAGTGCTGCAGCGATATTATCCAGCGCTGACTGGTTTGGCAGTTTCAGTTTTAGTTCTATCTGGCCCTGATCATCCATTTCCAAACAGTCTTGCAGGTGGGTCTTGATTGCTTCTTTCTTTTGCTCAAGCATTCCATCATCTGACCGTTGCGGCATGATCTGGTCTAACAGGTTGAATGCCGAGGTGAATAGTTCGCCTGCGGCAGTAGCTACTTTTTCTTTGCGGGCTGTTTTTTCGGCTTGTTGTTTTTGCCTTTCCAGTTCACTCATGTCAAGCGGGGCATCTTCCGGACGACCTAACAATATTTCCAGTCGGCGTTTGAGTTCCTCGGCCCCACTGGCCATATCGACTTCTTTAATGTCACTGTTAATGTCCAGCGAAGCCAGCGCGACCTCTTTTTTGGCCGCAAGTGTGCTGAGCATCCCTTCCTCAATCGTATTCTCCGTCACCAGGATATAGACCTGTACGGGATTTTTCTGACCCATGCGGTGAGCGCGGGCAATTCGCTGCTCCAGTATTGCCGGGTTCCACGGCAGATCGACATTAATAACCGTGTTAGCCGTTTGCAGATTCAGCCCGGTCGAGCCGGCGTTTGTTGTTATGAATAATTTGCAGCTCGGGTTGTTTTGAAACTCATGTACAAGCTGTGCGCGTTTTTTCTGTGGCACTGAGCCATCCAGCCTGACATAATCCATTTTCAGCTTTTTCAATATCGGCTCAATGAGGCTTAGCATTGTCGTCCACTCCGAAAACAGAACAATCTTGCGGCCTTCTTCGGCATTCAAGTCTTCGAGTAGTTCCCGCAGACGTTCAATCTTTGTCGAATACCCTGGCGGCTGTTTATCGACCAAAAACGTACTATCGGCAGCCATTCGGCAAAGCAGAAGGGCCTTTTGCAAACGCAGTAAATCCATCTCGGAAATGTATGATTTGTTGACGATTGACTGAATTATCATTTTCTGACCGCGGTTGATCTCGAACTGCTCACCACTTGGAGGTATGCGAATTATCTTATCGGTCCGCGGCGGCAGCTGCTTTATGACCTCGCTGCGTGTCCGGCGAAGTAATACAGGGCTGAGTTTTTCCCGCAGTTTGTCCAGATTCTTATAGCCCAGCAGTTTACCGCTTTCATCTACGACACGGTGGGTGTTAAAAAATCGAAATGACGGTCCCAACCGCCGGTCATCAACAAACTCTACTACCGAAAATAGATCATCCAGCCGATTCTCCAGCGGTGTTCCCGAAAGTACCAGAGCAAACCGGCTCCGCAGAGACTTTATCATTTGCGAGGTCTTCGCCTCCCAGTTTTTGATACGCTGACCTTCATCAATTATTATTAAATCCCAGCGGACCTGCTCAATCCACTTAATGTCCCGCAAAACCTGCTCATAATTACAGATTGTAAAGAAGCAGCTACTATCGTACTGTGTTGCCCGCTGCGGCGCACTGCCGAGGACCAAATGGCAATCTCTATCGGAGAAGCGATGGATTTCACTGCGCCATTGCGATTTCAGCGAGGTCGGGCAAACGACCAGCACCCTTTCGATGGCAGATTCACGAGACAACAGTTCTGCGACGCCAATTCCCTGTATCGTTTTGCCAAGCCCCATATCATCGGCCAGTACTGCACGACAGGCACCAGTGGCAAAGGCTATGCCGTCGAGCTGATAGGGTAACAGCTCCGCTTTGAGCAGGGTTTTTCGCAATGGATGATTAGCGGGATCCTTGCGGATTTGTTCCACCAGCTTATCCACACGTTCCTGATGAAGTAAAAATTCGATATATTCCTGGGCATCAGGATAGATATTCACATTATGGCCGGCTGCTTCGAGCTTGCGAACACATTGCAATAATTTATGCACATCCTTTATGTTACGATTCTTTATTGGCTTAATGATCCTGGTGATTTCTGCGGGGATTTTCGTTGGAGAAAGCAACCGCAATTGTAAATTGTCGCCGTAGAGGATATGCACGGCAAAACCCTTCTGCTTGTAAGGAAGCTTCTTTGTTGCTGCGCTAAACTTACGTCTCATCTTTCGCTGGACGTTCATTATATGCTTACATGTCCCCAGCGTATTCTTCCTGAAATCCGGGCAGGAACAATACGAGTCACCTCGCTTCCAGCCGCGCAGCGCCACCCGATAGCTCTTGCCGGACAGCGAATTGGTGACAATATAATCCGTCCACAATATCTGCTGGTTGATGCTACTGACAGTCATCCGCTCGGTTTTTGACCGTTCCTTACGTTCCTCCAAAGCTCTGGTTATAAGTTCCGGCTCGCTCAAACTCTCAGCGGGAACCCGCTCAATCGGCGGTTTAGCCAGCCCCAGCACCGTTTTTTCCTCAAGTATCAAAGCAAACGCCGCCCCGATATGCTCACAAAGTGTCTGACATTTATTACAGTTAAAATGCAGCTGCCTGCGGGCCTGAGCCATCAGCGTTATCGTAACAACTGCCCCATCAACCGATAATCGGAACAAGTCATTGTCCAGATAAACATTTTCCTCTATCGAAGTTATCTCGAACTTCCCGCCCTGCATAATAAACTTACTGCCCTCCGGTCCCAGCAGCTTGCATGCCTGAACAAAAGTCAACCTTGACAATCTATCTTTAAGTGTTAATTCTTTTTTAGCCATAATAGTTCCTTATATAGAACAATTCTTGCCTGTTATTCTCAACGATTCTGCCCAAACTCGGGGATTTATAACCAATAGCTTTGTGACGCTCCACGAGGCAAGCCTCATGGCTTCTGTTTAGTTTACTAAACATTCTTTTTCCTGTTTCAATGTCGGCTCTCTTGAACCAACTCCGCAGGCGTTAATTCGGCTTTGCCCAAGCCCACAAATATTTATTGACGCATTTAAGTCTCTATCAATAGATATTCCACAGTCAGGACAATTAAACTGTCTTTTGCTTAAAGGCATATCTTGAATGCATCCACAATTTGAACAAGTTTTACTAGTAGGTTCAAACCGTTCAATTAAAATAAAATACTTAAAATTCCATTTTGCTTTGTATTCAAGTTGCCTTGTAAACTCTGACCATGAAACATCTGCAATAGATTTAGCAAGGCAATGGTTTTTCATCATACCTTTAACATTTAAATCTTCCAAAACAACCCCATCATATTTGGTTATCATATTAGAAGTTGTCTTATGAAGAAAATCCTGTCTTAAATTTTTGATTTTGGTATGAATTTTTTTAACCTTTATTCTTTGCTTAAATCTATTTTTACTTCCTTTTTGTTTTTTATTTAATCTCCTTTGCTCACTCACCAATTTTTCTTCATACTTTTTTAGATGTTTAGGATTACCGGTTACTGTTTCATCTGATAGAGTAGCAAATTCTTTCAAACCAACATCAATTCCAACAATATTGTCTGTCTTCTTTTCTTGTTCTTCTATATCATATTCACACAATACAGAACAATACCACCTGCCACCATCCTGTGAGATTGTAATAGATTTTGGTTTACC
>JAHIPJ010000222.1 GCA_018894445.1 Actinomycetota bacterium | reverse complement strand
CCTTTAGTAAATAGTGAAGGGTAGTTTTGATAAAAATTTGTTAAGGTAAATAAATTTTGCAATTCTATAAATTTTTTATAAGGAGAGTGATTAAATATTATTAACCAAAACAAAAGGACTGTTATTTTGCATGGTACTATAATTACCCCTTTTCAATTACTTGAAGGTAAAGTTATTTTTATCCAGAACGGAAAAATTACAGCAATAGAGAACAGAAAAAATATAAATGCTCCGGGGGAGACAGAAGTTATTGATGCCGGGGGTGGATTTGTAGTCCCGGGTTTTATTGATATGCATGTGCATGGCGGCGGCGGATCCGATATTATGGATGGGAAATACGAAGCTGTAAAGCAGGTAGCTGCTACTCATTCCCGCTTCGGTACCACAGCCTTTCTTCCAACTACTATGACTATGAGTAAAGATAAAATTATTGGGAGTCTTAAAAGTATTCATGAGGCGTTTATAAAAGGAACCGGGGCTGCTGAAATTTTAGGGGTACATCTGGAAGGCCCCTATATCAGTTCGGAAAAAAAGGGAGCTCAAAAAGAAAAAGATATAAGAAAAGCTTCTATTGAAGAGTTTTTAGAATTCAATCAGGCTTCTGGCAACTTAATCCGTCTGGTAACCATAGCACCGGAAATGCCTGGAGCAATAGATTTTATCCGCTGGTTGTATAAACAGGGAATTATTGCTTCGGTAGGGCATTCTAATGCTACCTATAAGCAAGTAAAAGAAGGTATCAAAGCCGGACTGACCCATGTTACCCATACTTTTAATGCTATGAGAGGATTGGATCACCGTGAGCCGGGCGTAGTAGGAGCAGCTTTATCTTCCCCAGAATTAATAGTGGAGATAATTGCTGATGGAATACATTTACACCCTGTGACTATGAAGATTTTAACTCAGGTTAAAGAAATAGAAAAAATAGTCCTTATTACAGATGCCATGAGAGCGGCAAGCAAACCGGAAGGTACTTACAATCTTGGAGGTCAAGAGGTTACAGTAGTCAATGGACAAGCCCGGTTAAAAGACGGGACTTTAGCCGGCAGTGTTTTAACTATGAACAAAGCTGTATGTAATATGGTAGATAAAGTTGGAGTCTCATTGACGGAAGCAATCCAGATGGCAACCGCCAGTCCCGCGAGGTGCTTGGGAGTTGAAAGTAAAAAAGGGAGTCTGGAACCAGGTAAGGACGCTGATATAGTCATTTTAGATAAAAATCTAAAAGTTAAACTTACTATGGTGAAGGGGAAAATAGTCTACAAGAGAGAAGCGCTCAAGATTTTGTAAAAGATTTTAGATTTTTTAAATACATAACTTATCATCATTCCTTTCCTTATAGTTTTAAAATTCCTATTATTAAGATATTATTATTCAGGATGTTTTATCAAAAAGATACAGGACTAACCAGTATGATGAAAAAAGGATTGTTTATAACATTTGAAGGGCTTGATGGGTCAGGGAAAACTACCCAGATAGAGCTCTTAAAAAATTATCTTAAAAGTAAGGGTTTTGATGTGGTTACAACTATTGAACCCGGCGGAACTGAGATTGGCGGCAAGATTAGAAATATTCTTCTGGATAAGGGGAATCTGGACATGTCCCATAAGGCTGAAACCTTTCTCTTTTTGGCCTCCAGGGCAGAACTTGTATCAGAGGTAATAGCACCTGCCTTGAGGGAAGGAAAGATTGTGATATGCGACAGGTTTTTTGATTCAACAGTGGTATATCAGGGCATTGCCAGGGGGCTGGGGGAGAAACAGATTTTAGATATGAGCCTGTGGGCTACTGGCGGGATAGTGCCTGATATAACTTTTTTACTGTCGGTTAAAGTCAGCAGAGGTAAAAAAAGAATAGATACTGCAAGCAAAAAAAGAGATAGGATTGAACTTGAAAAGGACAATTTTAAAAAAAAGATTTATAAAGGTTATCTGGATATTGCCAGGGAAAATAAAGATAGGTTTGTAGTTATTAATGGTGAAAAGAGTATTGAAAGTATCTTTGAAGAAATAAAAAGTAAAGTTTGCGAGTATTTAAAAAATAGAAAATGAAAATACTTCAAAATATTGATTTTTTGATCGAAGATAATGTTAATCGGTCGAATATAATGCTGCTTGCAAGAACGATAGAAAGTGACAATATTTCACATGCATATATGTTCTGTGGAAATAATATGGAGCTTCTAAGTAAACTTGCTCTGGTATTTGCTGCTTCCATAAATTGTCTTGATAAAGGATGTGGAGATTGCATTATCTGCAGGAATACAAAAAGAGGTGTTTATCCCAATATTTTAGTTGTGGAACCTGAAGGAAATATATTAAGAATAGAGGAAATTGCAAGATTACAGAAGTTTATGAACTTGAGCTCTTATAATCCTGGAAAAAAAATATGTGTTATTAAAGAGTCCGAGCTTATGAATCAGGAAGCTGCCAACAGGCTGCTGAAGACTCTGGAAGATCCTCCTGATGATGATAGCATATTTATATTACTTACAGAGGATATATCAATAATACTTCCTACAGTTGTATCCAGATGCCTGGTTTACAGATGGAATTTTAAATTTGATGAAGATACACAGAGAAAAGCTGATTTTGAAGTAATGGAGAAATACCTGAATGAAGGGATTAAAAACATAATAATGCTTCAGGAGAATCAAATCAGGGCTTCTACTGCCTCTATGGATTTAACTTTAAGACTGGTTGAAATACTTAAAAAAATGAAAGCCGGAGTTAAGACAGATCTGGAGAAGGAGTTTATTGAAATAAGAAAAAGTGATTTTGAAAAAAGTGATGTAAATAAATATAT
>JAHIPJ010000221.1 GCA_018894445.1 Actinomycetota bacterium | reverse complement strand
TTTGGTGAAAATGAATTATCATTAAAAACTTACAATTTAATAAAAGATGCTGACTATAGCTATTTTGCTGATTATGGTATTGAAATTATTAATGCTCCCGGACATACTCCCGGGAGTATAATACTTAAGACAGGAAATTATCTTTTTACAGGTGACCTGCTTTTTAAAGGCGCAATAGGCCGTACTGATTTGCCGGGAGGAAATACGGTGCAGATTAAAAAATCACTGGCTAAAATAAAGAAAATGGACAGGCAGTTAATAATATATCCCGGTCATGGTCAGAGCAGCAGTCTTGAATATGAACTGGAATCAAACTATTATCTGGAGGAGTGTTTTTTAAGAGAAGATACTAAGAAGGAAAAAGGTGATTTACTTTGAAATTAAGTTCTCCCCGTGGTACAGCCGATATTTATGGTGAAGATATAGATTATAGAAATTTCATTATAAATACTGCCCGAAAAATATTTGAAATATTTAATTACAGCGAAATAATAACCCCTGCATTTGAATATACTCAGGTTTTCAGCAGAAGTATTGGTGAAGGTACCGATATCGTACAAAAGGAAATGTATACTTTTATGGATAAGAAAGGAAGATCATTGACACTACGGCCTGAGGGCACTGCATCAATTGTAAGAGCTGTTATTGAGAATAAAATATACTCTGAAAATATGCCACTTAAATTGTTTTATATTGGTAATATGTTCAGATACGAAAGACCGCAAAAGGGAAGAATGAGAGAATTCTGGCAGCTGGGAATAGAGTCCATTGGTACAGATAATCCAGTCATAGATGCTGAGGTTATCTGGATTTTAAATTCATTTTTTAAAAAATTGGGATTTAAAAAATTAATACTTCTGGTAAATAGTATGGGGTGCAGCAGGTGCAGGGAAAAATTTCTTGCGGAATTTAAAAAATATGTAAAGCCTGAACTGGGAAAATTATGCAGTGATTGCCAGAATAGGTTTGAAAAGAATCCCTTAAGGGTTTTTGACTGTAAAAAAAATAGCTGCAGGAGTATTATAGCCAGATCTCCCGAAGTATCTTCTTATTTATGTTCCGAGTGTAAGAGAAATTTTAAAGAAGTTCTGGAGTGCCTGAAAATCCTTAAAATAAAGTACAGGACCGATAAAAACCTGGTAAGAGGTTTTGATTATTATAATAAAACTATATTTGAAATAATATCCGAGGACCTGTATAGTGCACAGAATGCCCTGGGCGGTGGAGGAAGGTATGATAATTTAATAAATCAAATGGGTGGTCCGGAACTTCCTGCTACAGGCTTTGCTGTAGGAATTGATAGGACAATGATGCTTATGAAACAATTAAATTTAAAGTTTACAAAACTGGCCAGAAAACCAAGGGTTTATTTGATAACGATGAATAAAAATTGTCAGATTTATTCTCTGGATATTCTAAAGTATCTTAGAGAAATGGAAGTGATCTGTGATATTAATTTTAATAATAAGAACTTGAAAAAAGAGATAAAATGGGCTAGAGATAATAATTATGATTTTATTATTATAATTGGTGAAGATGAAATAAATAGCGGGAGCCTGACTATAAAAGATATTAAAAAGTTCAAGCAATACAAAGTTGACTGGAAAAATCAAAAGGATAAGATCATAGAAATTATAGGAGCAAATGATTATGATTAATTCTGTTTTTAAAACCGGAATGAGGACTAATTTATGCGGAGAGATAAATAAGGAATTTGCAGGTAAAGAAGTTACTTTAAGCGGATGGGTCGGCAGGAGAAGGGATCATGGTAAGTTAATTTTTTTAGATTTAAGGGATTTTTCTGGTATTGTCCAATTAGTTTTTAATCCCAATATAAATAAAAATCCTTATACTATAGCCAAAGATATCCGTAGCGAATATGTTATTAAAATAAGCGGAAAAGTCACCAGGAGGTCAAAAGATACAATTAATCTCTCAATTCCGACCGGTGAAGTGGAAATAGTGGTAAAAGATATTAAAATTTTTAGCAGATCAAAGACTCCTCCTTTTATGCTTGAGGATAGAAATAGAGTAGAAGAGAATACAAGGTTAAAGTACAGATATATTGATTTAAGAACCAGGCAGATGCAGGAAAATATCAGGTTAAGGCATAATGTAACAAATGTAACCAGAAAATATTTTAACTCGAAAGGTTTTTTGGAGATAGAGACTCCAATAATGGCAAAAAGTACTCCAGAGGGTGCCAGAGATTTTCTGGTGCCTTCAAGAATGAACCCGGGTAAATTTTATGCTCTTCCACAATCACCACAGCTTTTTAAGCAGATCTTAATGTTTTCTGGATTTGATAGGTGCTATCAGATTGCAAGATGTTTTAGAGATGAAGATTTAAGAGCAGACAGACAGCCAGAGTTTACGCAGATAGATATGGAAATGACTTTTGTAGAGGTAGATGATGTGATGGAAATAATGGAGGGTCTATTTTCTCATATCTTTAAAGAGGTATTTAATGAAAAGATAAAGCTGCCTTTTAAGCGGATCAGATGGAAAGATAGTATGGAAACCTACGGTACAGATAAACCTGATTTGAGATTTGACCTTCCTATAAAAGGTGTTTCGGGCTTATTTATAAATAGTGAAATTAAAATTTTCAAGGACGTATTAAAAAATAATGGCTGCATAAAAAGTATTGTAGTCGGTGACTCTTCGGATTTTACCAGAAAAGAGCTTGACGATCTTGTTGAGATGGCAAGGAAGTGTGGTGCCGGTGGACTGGTATGGATTAGGATTGATGAAAATATGAATTTGCAATCTCCAATATCTAAGTTTTTATCCAATACAGAAAAGGAAGGTTTAATTAAAGCTTTAAGCTTAAAAGAAAAAAATCTGCTGCTCATTGTTGCTGATAAATTTATAACTGCATGCCAGGCGCTTGGTATGATAAGGAAGCATCTGGCTGGCAAATTAAAACTGATAAGAGAAAATGAATTCAGTTTCGTATGGGTATATGATTTTCCATTATTTGAATGGGATGAAAAAGAGAAAAGAATCACGCCTGTGCATCATCCATTCACCAAGCCAGATGAAAATACAGCTGGTTACCTGGACAGTGAACCCTTAAAGGTTAATTCTCTGGCTTATGATATAGTACTGAATGGAGAAGAAATAGGCGGCGGTTCTATCAGGATTAATGATGTAAATTTACAAAAAAGGGTATTTAAAATACTA
>JAHIPJ010000220.1 GCA_018894445.1 Actinomycetota bacterium | reverse complement strand
AAGCACCAGTGATTTTAGAAACGGGTTAACTATAATTTATGATAACGAGCTGTATAAGATATTATATTTTCAGCACGTAAAGCCTGGTAAAGGCGGCGCTTTTGTCAGGACAAAATTAAAGGATTTAAATACCGGAGCTATTATTGATAAGACTTTCAGGGCTGGCGAGAAAATGGAGCAGGCAATACTGGAAACAAAAAGAATGCAGTACCTTTACAAAGATGAATATTATAATTTCATGGATACTAAAACATATGAACAAATCCAGTTAAATGAGGATATACTTGAGGACCGGAAAGATTATTTACTGGAAAATATGGAACTGGCGGTTATATTTTACAAAGGCAGACCCGTATCAGTTGAACTTCCCATTTCTATTGAAGCCAGAGTTATTAAAACTGAACCTGGAATCAAGGGCGATACAGTAAGTTCAAGCTTTAAACCTGCAGAGATAGAAACCGGGGCGAAAGTAATGGTTCCTTTATTTATAAATATAGGAGACACTATAAAAATTGATACAAGAACCGGCGAGTATATAGCCCGGGTGAGCACTTAGCTAATATAAATCGTATATAAGATTATGCCTAAAATATCGAGAAGAAAAAGTAGAGAGAATGCAATAATATTATTGTATCAAAGAGATTTATTGGATAAAAAGATAGATGAGATTATAGAAAACAATTTACTGGCAGGTAGGAAATATGACCAGTTCACTTTAAAACTTACAAATGGCGTGGACAGATACAGAAAAAGAATCGATGAGATGATTATAGATGTTGTTGAGAACTGGACTCTGGAAAGAATAGCAATCATTGATAGAAATATTTTACGGGTAGCTATTTATGAAATGTTATATGAAGATGATATACCTCTAAAGGTTTCCGTAGACGAGGCAATTGAAATTGCAAAAAGTTTAGGGCAACAAGAAGACACCCCAAAATTTGTAAACGGCGTTTTAGGTAAAATTTTAGATAATATAGGCAGTTAATATTACTTTTTATTATATAAATTTGAAAATATGTCTAATCCAGGAATATATGATTTAAATGCAAATGAACTTTATCCTGAATTTTTAATAAAAGAGGTAAACAATAGTTTAGGGTATTATGTTAAGAAGTATAAAGAAAGCCCTGATATCCTAAAAGAAGCAATTGAATATAGCATAGAAAACAGCGGAAAAAGATTCAGACCAATATTGTGTCTGCTTACTGCAAAGAGTCTGGGAAAAGATTATCGTGCGGTACTTCCTACGGCATGCGCAATCGAATTTATCCACACTTACTCATTAATACATGATGATCTGCCTTCTATAGATAATGACGACCTCCGGAGAGGCAAACCTACCTGCCATAAAAAATTTGGAGAAGATATAGCAATACTGGCCGGTGATGCTTTGTTTGCCGAGGCTTTTAATATAATAATAAAATATCAGATAGCAGACGACAGGACAAAAATTAAAATTTTAGAAGAGATTGCCGGTGCTTCGGGCGCTTCAGGTATGGCTGCAGGTCAGATAGTGGATGTTTATTTTACTGGTAGGAAGATCAGCAAAAAAAAATTAGAATATATACATCGGAATAAAACAGGAAAAATGATAACTGCTTGCGTTAGATGTGCGGCTATTTTATGCGGGGTCAGCAGTGATTATCTTAAAAAATTTACAGAATATTCTGAAAATTTAGGTCTCGCTTTTCAAATAACCGATGATATTTTAGATGTAACATCAGATAAATATATATCGGGAAAAACAACAGGAAAGGATGTAATACAGAAAAAAAATACTTTTCCGAATATATGGGGGATTTCAAAATCAAAAGAAATTGCCAGAGACAGGATTGATAAAGCTATTGCCATAATTAAAAGCATGGATATAGACTATGAGTGGCTGGTTAACATAGCCAATTTTTTATTGGCAAGAAAGGTGTAATAGATATTAAAGAAAATAATAAGAAGAAAATAACTGTCCTGCTTTTAGAAAGAAAATTAACTGATAAAGAGAAAACCGCTCATGCATTAATACTTGAGGGCAGAGTAAAGGTTAAAGGAAGAGTAATTGAAAAACCAGGAACCCTTGTAGATTCAAATTCAGAGATAGAGATAATTTCAAAAACTCCTTATGTTTCCAGAGGTGGTTTAAAATTAGAGGGAGTATTTCAAGAACTAGGGCTTAGCGCTGCCGGTAAAAAAGCTGTAGATATAGGATCATCAACAGGAGGATTTACTGATTTTCTGTTAAAGAATGGAGTGGAAAAAATAATTGATATTGATGTCGGGTATGGTCAGCTGTCCTGGGAGATAAGGAATTCATCACGGGTAGTTGTTTTTGAACGGACAAATATCAGGTATCTTGACATTGGTAAGCTTCCATTTATTGCGAATTTTACAGTTGTAGATGTTTCTTTTATTTCAATTAAAAAAATTTTTAGTAAAATTTTAGAACTGACAGCTAAAAATGGTGAAATACTACTGCTGGTAAAACCACAATTTGAATTAAAAAAAGATGAGGTTGAAAGCAAAGGTATAATTAGAAATAGAAAACTTCACTATAAGGTATTATTGGAAGTAACCGAATTTATTAAAGAATTTCCGGTTGAAATAAAAAGTTTTACTTTTTCAAAAATAAAGGGCGCGAAGGGTAATATTGAATTCTGGATTTTTTTAATAAAATCATTTAAAGAAGCTAAATCTATTTTAAATTATGATAAAATAATCAAAGATGTGGTTGATAGGGCACATTTTTATTTTAATCAGGCTGGGGTCTCCGCGCCAAGGAGGTAAAATGAAAAACATTGGTATAGTTTCAAATAACGAAAAACAGGAAGCAATAGAAATTGCTAAAGAAATATATGATTATTTAATTAAAAAAGGCAATAATGTGCTTCTGGTAGCAACAGATAAAATGCCTGAGAATTACTGCCTTCCTTCAGTTTCTAAAGAAGAGTTTAGTGCAAAGAATGATGTAATAATAGCAATAGGAGGAGATGGTACGTTCCTTAGAGCTTCAAAATATTCTTTTAAAAGAGAAATTCCCATATTGGGGATTAATGTCGGAAGTCTGGGATTTCTAACCGTTGTAGATGCCTGCAATATGTATAGCGCCATAGATAAGGTATTAAGAGATACATACGAAATAGAAGAAAGAATGTTACTTGAGGGTAAGTTTTTTAAAAACGATAAAGTATTAGAAAATATAAGGCTGCCTTATCTGGCATTGAATGAATTTGCGATAACAAGATCTACGCTTGGGAAAATAATAAAATTTGAAATTATAGTAAATGGGATATCAATAAAAAATTTTGCTGCTGATGGAATAATAATTTCCACGCCAACAGGCTCTACTGCATATTCTCTTTCGGCCGGAGGACCAATTGTGGAACCAAAAAGCGAAGTTATAGTTATAACCCCTATATGTCCGCATACATTACTGAGCAGGAGCATAATTCTAAGCCCGGATAATAAGATAGAAATAGTAGTTAATTCCAGAAATGAGAAAGATAGCGTGAGTGTTGATGGAAAAACAATGCCGGTCAGTATCAGGCCGGATTATATATTTAAAGTAAAAAAATCAAAATTGAAATTAAAGCTTATAACTTTTAGTAAAGATATTTTTTTTAAAGTATTTAAAGAAAAATTTATTGAAAGAATTTAAATAAATATAAATTGACATTTTTACTTTTTAGATATGCTGAAGGAATTACAAGTAAAAAATTTTGCCATAATAGATGACGCCAGAATAAAATTCCAGAAAGGTCTTAACATTCTGACCGGAGAAACAGGCGCCGGTAAAACTCTTATCATAGAGGCAATAAATTTGCTGATTGGTGAGCGAGCGGGCAGTGATTTAATAAAAGATGGCGAGGATAAGTTACTGGTTCAAGGATACTTTGATTTTAAAGATAACCCTATGGCAATAAATTATTTGCTATCCGAAAATTTAATTGAAGAAGAAGATGCAAGTGATGATATAGTAATAACGAGAGAGGTAACGAGGATTGGTAAAAACAGGGCATTTATTAATGGGATTTTTACCCAGGTCAGCAATTTAAAAAAATTAGGTGAATTTTTTATAGATATTCACGGACAACATGATCACCAGTATTTACTTGATTATAAAACTCATATAGAGATAATAGATAGATTTGGTAAAGACAGGATTCTGGATGCAAAGAGAGATTATTCAGAAAGCCTGGAAAAATATTTTAAAAAAAGAGAAGAATTTTTAAAATTAAAAGAATTGAAGAACGTAAGAGAAGAAAAGTTAAAAGATTTAAATTACAGATATGAAGAGATTAAGAAATTAAATATTAAAGAAAATGAAGAAGAAATTTTAGAAAATGAGATACGGATTCTTAAAAACTATGAAAAGATTTACAGATTGGCATCAGAAGGTAAAAAGATAATAGATAGTGAGGATACCGGTATTCCTTCATTAAGTAATAATATAGCCGTTTTAGATAAAAATATCGCCGAACTTGCTGAAATTGATCATGAGTTTAAAAAGTTTTGTGATAGGTTATCTACTCTTGGTGATTTTATAGAGGAAATAAGCCATTCTCTGAACAGCTATCTTGCTAATTTTGATTTTAGTACGGAAAGATTGGACAGTATTCAGGAAAGGTTGTATAAGTTATCAGAAATAAAAAAGAAATATAATCTTGATTTGAATTCAACCACCGGGTATGCAGAAAAATTAAAAGAAGAAATCGAAAGTTTTGAGGATCTGGATAGTGAGATTGATAAAAAACAGATGGAATATAATGAAACTCGCGAAATTCTAATAAAAAAAGCTTTACTGCTGAGTGCGCTGAGGAAAGAGGTGGTAGTTGATCTGGAAAAAAGTGTAACTGATGAAATGACTGATCTTGGTTTTAAATCTGTCTCTTTTCAACCACAGCATAGATTGCTGGAAGGTAATGGCGATGGTATAGAAATTGAGAACAAAAAGATAAAATTTTCTAAAAATGGGATAGATGATATAGAATTTTTAATATCCCTCAACATAGGTGAAGCTGTCAGGCCCCTCAGGAAAATTGCATCAGGTGGTGAAATATCAAGGATTATGCTTGCTCTTAAATCAGTGATAAGTTTTGTTGACAATATCACTATTATGATATTTGATGAAATAGATGTGGGTATAGGTGGGGCGGCTTCACTGGTAGTAGGTGAAAAATTATACAAAATTTCAAGAAATTGCCAGATAATAGCTATTACTCATCTGGCACAAATTGCTTGTTTTTCCGATGCTCATTATTTTATTGATAAAATTATAGAAGGCAAAAGAACTAAAATAAAAATAAAGAAATTGGACCCAGATAGTAAGATAAAAGAAATTTCCCGGATGATAAGCGGGATGAAAGAAAGTGATATTTCTGTTAAGCACGCTGAAGAACTTTTGGAAAAATGTAATACCATTAAAAGTGATTTAATAGAAGGGAAGACTAAAGTTGAAAACTAAGTTTATTTTTATAACAGGAGGAGTTCTATCTTCGCTGGGTAAAGGTATATGTACAGCGTCTTTAGGAAGGTTGTTAAAATCAAGAGGTTATAGTATCACAATCCAGAAGTTTGATCCTTATATAAACATTGATCCCGGGACCATGAATCCTATTCAACATGGTGAAGTTTTTGTAACGGATGACGGCGGAGAAACTGATCTTGATTTAGGTCATTATGAAAGATTTATTGATGAAGATTTATCTAAATATAATAATTTTACTTCTGGAAAAATTTATAAAAATGTTATTGATAATGAGAGAAAAGGCAAATTTCTAGGCGCTACAGTACAGGTGATTCCACATGTAACTGATGAAATAAAAGCGAGCATTAAAAAAACACTACTAAGAAGAAAAACTGATATTGTTATTACTGAAATAGGGGGTACTGTCGGAGATATAGAGAGCCTTCCTTTTCTGGAAGCAATAAGACAATTTAAAAAAGATGTCGGAAAAGAAAATGTTCTTTATATTCATGTTACTTACATACCGTATTTAAAAACTACAGAAGAATTGAAATCAAAACCAACACAGCATAGTGTAAAAGAACTAAGAAGCATAGGTATTCAGCCAGATATAATTATATGCAGAAGTGAAATAAAATTATCTGATAGTATAAAAAGTAAGATAAGCCTGTTCTGTGATATAGAAAAAGAAGATACTATAGAGGCAATTGATGCCAAACATCTTTATGAAGTCCCCCTGATGCTCCAGAAAGAAAAATTGGATTCAAGAGTTTTGTCAAAATTAAAATTAAAAGTAAAGAAATCTGATCTAAAAAGCTGGAAAAAAATAGTAAATGCAATTCACCACCTGGATGGTAAAGTGGAGATAGGAATAGTAGGGAAGTATACCGATTTAAAAGATGCTTATATAAGTATTGTGGAATCCTTAAACCATGGCGGTTATTATTTCAAAAAAAATGTAAATTTAACCTGGATAAATTCTGAATTAATGGAAGAAAGTTGTCCGGAGAATAATATATTATTTAATGTAGACGGCATACTGGTACCATACGGTTTTGGAGCTAGAGGGATAAATGGAAAAATTAATGCTATAAAATGCGCCAGGGAGAAAAAGATACCGTTTTTAGGAATATGTCTGGGAATGCAGTGCGCGGTGATTGAATTTGGAAGAAATGTACTGGGCTTTAAGGATGCTAACAGCACTGAATTTGATCCGGATACCGGAAGTCCAGTAATTGATTTAATGCATGACCAGAAAAATATAGAAGATAAGGGCGGAACCATGAGATTGGGAAGGTATGAGTGCAGGTTGAAGGTTGGTTCAAAAGCTTATGAAGCTTATCAGAGGAAAATAGTTTACGAAAGACACAGGCACAGGTATGAATTAAACAATGATTACTGGGACAGATTTGAAAAGGCCGGTCTTATAATAACTGGAATCAATCCGGATAAAAACCTTGCAGAAATTGTTGAAATAAAAGATCATCCCTGGTTTGTTGCGGTTCAATTCCATCCTGAATTTAAATCCAGACCGGATAGGCCTCATCCATTATTCAGAGATTTTATTGGTGCTTCTGTAAAACACTCATCTTCAGCTAAACGGAATTGACAACTCCCCATTGCTAAAGCAAGGGGATTCTCCAACTTATACCGCCATCGGCTTTCGTATTAGGAGTTCCTGCTTCACTGTGGAAGCTAACGCTTCCACTCCACAGGCTATTACCGAATGTCCTTCGGCCAGGATGTTTATGCTTGCGTTTAAATCGGCATTTTCTGTATGCCCGCAATTTACACACTGAAACTCTTCCAGTTTTACCCTGTT
>JAHIPJ010000219.1 GCA_018894445.1 Actinomycetota bacterium | reverse complement strand
GTGCCACTGGATAGTTTCCTCAGGGCACCAGAATGTAGTAAGCAGATTAGATTCAGAGCAAACCTCAATATCAATTAATTTTTTATCCGGTATATCGAAATCTGAAACCGGAAGGTCTTCCAGCGCTGAACTCATAAATTCTCTCCATATATCTGCAGGGTAAGTTCCACCTACAACTACTCTGCCATTTATGGGTTCCATAGGCTGATTTGAATCAGGGTAACCCATCCACACAACAGTAACCAGTTCCGGAGTATAACCAGCAAACCAGGCATCTGTAAAATTGCTGGTGGTGCCGGTCTTACCGGCAGCTGGCCTTCCGATATCAGCTCCTCTGCCTGTTCCGCTCTCTATAACTTTTTTTAAAATCTGGGTGATGTGATACGCTATTGGTTTTTCAAGCACTCTGTGGTTTAATTCATTTTTGTCCGGGTCATATTCATATAAGACATTACCCACAGGATCAGTTATCTTTAAAATGCATACCGGCTGTCGGTAAATTCCGCCTGATGCAAGAGTTGAGAAAACTTTACTTATATCGAGGGGAGTTATGCCTATTTCAAGTCCGCCCAGAGCAATTGCCGGGTTATGCCCGATATCATAAATTTCCATTTCATTGCATAGTTTCTCTACATTTTCAGCTCCAACTTTCATCATTAATTGCGCGTAAACTACATTCACGGAATTGATTGTGCCGTCTACTACAGACATCTCATCACTGTCGTATTTTTTGCCGCCATAATTATCAACTTTCCAATCCGGACCTTCTTCCATATCTATGGTAATAGGACCATTAGGATTAAAAGTATTCTTTGGAGAAAAGTTCTGCATTATTGCTTCCATAAGCACCGGTACCTTGAACACAGAGCCGGGCTGTCTTTTTCCCTGTGTTGCAATATTGAATTTACTGGCGCTGTAGTCCTTTCCCCCTATTAGAGCACAAATATAGCCGTTATCAGGGTCTATGCTGATTAGAGAGTAGGAAGGCTCAATTTCTTCCGGAAATACTTTTTTTACTGCATTTTCAGCTTTTTCCTGTAAATCGATATCCAGAGTTGTATAAATCCGGAGCCCTCCCTTAAATACATCATAATCAGTAAATTTTTGGTTATAAAGATTCTGCTTTACATAATCTACGAAGTATGGAGCAATCCTGCTGCCGAACTGCCCTGCATCAGATATTGAACTTTCGTTTAATATTACCGGTGCAGCTAATGCGTTAAGATACTGGCTGGTTTCAATTAATTCCTGTTCATACATTAATTGTAATACAAGATCTCTTCTTAATTTTGCTTTTTCAATATCATTGAATGGCGAATATATTTCAGGAGCTCTTACAAGACCTGCCAGTAAAGCAGACTGTGGCAGGTCTAATTCGCTTGCATCTATGCCAAAATATATTTCAGAGGCTTTCTCTATTCCATATGTCCCGGATCCGAAATTTATGGTATTTAAATACATTTCCAGAATTTTATCCTTTGTGTAATTTCTCTCAAGTTGAATAGCAATAAGAGCTTCATTAATTTTTCTGCGAAATGTTTTTTCAGGGCTAAGGTAAATATTTTTTACATATTGCTGGGTGATAGTGCTGGCACCCTGAACCAATTCACCGGCTTTTAGATCCGCTATAAAAGCTCCTATAATTCTTATATAATCAACTCCCTGGTGGTCCCGAAATCTTTTATCTTCAACTGCCACAATAGCATCTTTGATATAAAGGGACATTTCATTAAAAGAAATAATTTCCCTGTTTTCCTCAGCATGAAATTCGGTAAAAAGACTGCCGTCCAGAGCATAAACTTTAGAGGTTTGAGCAATTGGTGAGGGAGTAAGTTCTTCGAGCGTTGGCAATGTATTGATATAATATAGGGTTAAAGCTACTCCCATAAGTGCGGACAGTAAAAAAATTACTACTACCATAAATATAAAGAATTTTAAACATCCGCCTATTTTTTTACGCTTTGGGCTCATCATAAAATATTTACTTTCAAATATTACTAAATTACAACTTAGAAAATTTTATATAAAAATTAAGTAAATAACAACATGACTGTTTTAAAGTAAAAATTAGATTTTTAGATGTGAGAAGAAAAACCACTCTACAGAGCTGTATTTATGAGTATTTGAGAGTATTCGAATTATCTCAAATCTGTTGCCTAAAAAAGTATCTGAAAGCCTTAAACCCGGAAACATAAACTTAACCAAAGGAAAGCTTCCTTTTCTCTACTCTTAAAGGCAGGAAACTATCAGATAGAT
>JAHIPJ010000218.1 GCA_018894445.1 Actinomycetota bacterium | reverse complement strand
TCACCATCACTGATAAGATTGACTTCCGAAAGTGTAATCTTATCACCTTCTTTGCCTTCAATTCTTTCCACTACTATATCTTTGTTTTCTTCTATTTTGTATTGTTTCCCACCACTTGTAATTATTGCGTAAATTTTTGCCTCCATAGTCATCATCCAATTACAGAGTGCAATATTAACATACATAATATTGTCCTGTCAATTTAAAACGTTTATTAAAACGTTTATTATTTACTTTAATTATGGATTTCTGCTACAGCGCTGGTTTTAGATATGGATCTAATTTTTACTTTTAATCTCTGACCAATATACTTCCTTCCATCAATGATCTGCACAACACATCCATCAACTCTGGAAATGGCATCACTCTTATTATGCAGATATGGCTCTTCTACTAATAAATCCAGGATATCACCAATTTTAAATGGTTTAGCAGCCTCTTTTATCTCGGTAATTGAACCTTCAGCAGCTACTAAAAAAGAATCAACAGGTAGTTTTGGGTCACCCTGGATATCAATATATTTTTTGGTTATATTCTCAAGATGTTTTAAATTCCTTCCATCCGGCCCAATCACAAGCGCTGCAATAGCAGTGTTTAATTTTATTAAAAAACCTTTAGCATCACTTCCCCTGGCAAGCTTCCTGATTTTCCTCTCAGTCTCGAGTCTTATGGTCTCCTCAGATTTTATATAGCCTGAACCTCCGCAATGGGGACAGGTTTTGCACATAGTGCCAAGAATTCCGTCAGAGACGTTTTTTCTGGTCATCTCCAGAAGTCCCATTTTTGAAAATTGTAAAACTTCAGTTTTGGTCTTATCATTTTCAAGACACTGCAGGAAACTGCTTAGAACTTTATTCCTGTCTTTTCCACTGGCCATATCAATGAAATCAATTACTATTATTCCGCCAATATCCCTGAGCCTTAATTGGCTGACAATAGTTTCAGCTGCCTCAAGATTTGTCCTTAATATAGTTTGAGTCGAACTTTTACTTGAGGTATACTTGCCTGTATTAACATCAATTGAAGTCATAGCTTCTCCATGGTCTATTACTATAAAACCACCGGACTTCAGCCATACTTTTTTTTCCAGGGCACTTTCTATTGCCTCATTGACATTGAAAGCTTCAAATAAATCTTCCTTGCCGTGATGGACTATTATATTGTTAAATTTAACCCCGATAGACCACAGGTACCTTCCGATTTCCATTCTAATTACCTTCTTATCTACATATATGGCGCCGAACTCTTCTGAAAATATATCCCGCATTAGTTTTATAACTATCGAATGTTCACTGAAAATTAATTTTGGCCTGTTTAAATCAGAAGCCTTTTTCCTTATAAAATTCCACTTTTTTAGAAGCTGTTTTAAATCTTTTTTTAATTTATCTTTATCTGTTTCTCTGGCAGCAGTCCTTACAATTAATCCATAATCTTCTTTTTTTATCTCTTCTGCAAGCTTTCTTAAATTCTTCCTTTCTTCACCACTAAGTCTTCTGGAAACACCGATACCACTATGAAAAGGTGCTAAAACAAGATATCTTCCCGGAATAGATATAAAAGTAGTAAGCCTGGCACCCTTTGTCTTCATTGGATCTTTTGTTACCTGAACCATTATCATCTGGTTGGGCTTAAGGACATATTGTATCTTCTTTGGGATTTCTTCCCCATTATCAGTATCCATATCAATGCCAACCTCATTAATATACAAGAATGCATTTTTATCTTCGCCAATATCTACAAAAGCTGCATCCAGACTGGGAAGGACATTTTTAACCTTCCCCAAATAGATATTTCCGACTAATGACTTTTTACTTTTACGGTCAAAATAAAGCTGGGTAACCCGTTTTGACTCTAAAATAGCAACCCTGGTCTCATTTTTATCTGAACTTATTAGCATTTCTTTATACAATTTTACTTTAGTCTCCTTTACTGCGTTACTTAAATTACCTCCATTGGTGTTTTAAGTGCATTTTTTCTCACTACAAACAATTCTTCCTTTTCTACACTTTCAATATTAATCCTGTATTTTTTTAACCAATTTCCAAAAAAACTATAAAAATTATTGAATTTAAAAAATTCATTATTTTCTTCTTTAAAAATTTTAACATATCCAGATAGTTTTAGAAGGATAATATCTGAATTTTCTTTATCCGGTATTATTTTTAAATCAAATATTGAGCGGGAAAAATCAGATTTGGCCCTTAAATCTCCCTCTATATCCTCATAAAACTCCTCCAACAGGTTTTTACCGGAAGAGGGCGTGCAAAGCTTGAAGCCATAAAGACTTATTGCTATATCATTCATAAGATTATCTGCTTTTATCATTATCCTTTTAGCTTCAGTAATTTGCATCTGTGGTTTTAGCTTGAGGTTAACCTTTTTTTTGAATTCATTCTCTTCAATACCCTCATCAAGCAATACATCGGCATATTCCGCCAAACTCACTATACCTAATGAAGTTGGGGGACTAAAATTTATTTTAGGCCTTGGATTATACCCCTGGCTATATTTTATTTCCAGTTCCGCTCTACTTAAAGCCCGGACTATTATCCTGGAAATATCCAGGTGGGATAGATATTTAAATTCATCCTTTTTATAAAATTTAAATCTTATCCTGGTCTCGAAGGTATCTTTTTGATTTATCATATTCTCTCAGTAAAAACTTTTTACTGACTCCGATATCAATAACATCCCATGGTAATATTTCATCATCAGCAAAACCTCTGGTTACAAAGAAGTTAATATCCAGACCAGCTTTCCTGAATTCTTTTTCCCAGACATGAAACTTAAAAAATTCTGTCCAATTGTCAAACCTGGCTCCACTTTTCCATGCACCTTCTATGACCTCGCCAACGAGTTCATTACCTCTGGATAGGGCGCACTCTATCATATTTTTTCTGGAATCCGTCCAGCTTATATTTACATATCTTTTTGGTACATTTTTTAAAATATAATTAAATTTACTGTCCAGGCTTGCCGTATTATCCTGGGCAACCCATTGAAATGGTGTGAAGGGTTTAGGACAAAATGCATTTATGCTGATGTTAATTTTTAATCTTGGTAGTTTCTTTCTAGAAAGCTCATCTTTCGCCGCCATAATCACCTTTTCTATAAGTTCTACTATCTGACTGATATCTTCATTGTTTTCAAACGGTAATCCTATCATAAAGTAAAGCTTGATTTTTTCCCAGCCTCTGCTGAAAGCCATTTTTATGCAATCAAGCATTTCATTTTCTTTAATATTTTTATTGATTATATCCCTCATCCTCTGGCTGCCTGCTTCGGGAGCGAAAGTAAGTCCTGTTTTTCTTCCGCTCTGAATAAGTTCTGCCAAATTTAAATTAAAACTGTCCAGTCTCATAGAAGGCAGTGAAATTGACAGCCTTTTTGATTTTAAAGAACTGGTAATTTTATCCAGCAAATGCTCAATCTCACTATAATCTGACGAAGATAGCGATAGGAATGAAATTTCATCGTAACCTGTATTTTTAATTCCTGCAGCACTCTGCCTGATTAGAGATTCAACTTCTCTCTTCCG
>JAHIPJ010000217.1 GCA_018894445.1 Actinomycetota bacterium | reverse complement strand
TATCTTCTGATGTGGAGATAGTAAATCCGGATGCATATATTTGCACCCTGACCAAAAAAGGGAAACTAAATGCAGAGATAAGGATTGAAAAAAATAAAGGATATAAAAATGCAGAAGAAAATGTCGTAGAGGGAGAACCTCTTGGGGTGATACCTATTGATACTATATTTTCACCGGTAAGATTGGTTCGGTTTAAAGTTGAAAATACAAGAGTTGGTCAAATGACTAACTTTGATAGGCTTTCTATAAATATAAAAACTAATGGCAGCGTTAAACCGGAGGATGCTTTAAGCCAGGCATCTAAAATTATTAATGATTATATGGCGCTTCTAATAGATTTATCCGACAAAGAAAGCAAAGACGAACCCATATTTGAAGAAATTGAAGAAGAAGACAAAAAACAAGAATATCCTTCTATAGAAGAATTGGAGCTTTCAGTAAGAGCATATAATTGTCTTAAGAGGGAAGGAATTGATTCCGTAGAAAAGTTACTGGAATATAGTGAGGATGAGCTTCTTGATATTAGAAATTTTGGACAGAAATCTATTCAGGAAGTAAAAGATAAAATAAAAGAACTGGGATTATCCTTTAAGCAAAAATAGTGAGCGGGAGAAGTAGAATATGGTAATACCTAAAAAAGGTAGGAGACTCGGCGGGAGCAGCAGTATCCAAAAAGCAATTATGAGAAATTTAGCCATTTCATTATTTAAAAATGGAAAGATTAAAACCACGGTGACAAAAGCTAAGTATGTAAGAAGTTTTGTGGATAAATTAATAACCATAGCTAAAAAGGATAACCTGGCAGCTAGAAGAAATTGTATTAGACTACTGAGTAATACTGAAGCAGTACAGAAATTATTTAATGAAATAGCTCCAGGAATGTATCAGAGATCCAGCGGATTTACCAGGATTGTTAAGTATAAAAACAGACCTGGAGATGGAGCTCAATTGGTAATAATGGAGCTTCTGGTAAAATAAAAATAAAAATTAATGTTATTTTGAAAATTATAAATTATATGGCATAAGATGATGAATAACTACATGGCTGTAGTGGAATATGACGGAACTAATTATAACGGATTTCAAATACAGCCAGGTGGAACTAATACTATTCAGGGAGAGCTGGCGGCAGTTCTTTCAAAAGTTTTAAATGAAAAAGTAGATTTTAAATGCGCTGGAAGAACTGATACCGGGGTTCATGCCACTTGTCAGGTAATAAATTTTAAAACTGGCAAAGATTTAAATATTTACAGAATTTTGTGGTCTTTAAATAGTTTACTCCCGGATGATATAGTTATTAAAAAAATAGAAAAGGTCAGCCATTCTTTTGATGCCAGAAGGGATGCGCGCTTGAGAGAATATAGCTATTTTGTAGTAAACAAAAAATACCAGAGCGTTTTTTTGAAAAAGTACAGTATTCTTGTAACCAGAGAACTAAACATAAGGTTAATGAGAAAAGCTGCCAGGATGTTTTTAGGAGCAAAAGATTTTGCTTCTTTTTGTAATCCTGATTGTCTGGGCGGTAACACTGTAAGGGAGATAAAAAGGTTTACAATAGAAAAAACTAAAGATGGTTTAGTAATTTTTAAAATAGGAGCAAATTCTTTTTTATATAATATGGTTAGAATTATAATAGGAACTGTACTTGAAATAGGAAGCGGGCAGAGGGAACTCGCGAGCATAAGTGAAGCTCTGATGAAAAGAGACAGAAAGTTGGCCGGGAAAATAATTCCCGCAAAGGGCCTTTTTCTTACAGTAGTCGAGTATTTTAGGTGATTGGAGGAGTTATGGTAAATGTTGGGCTCAAAACATTTAATTTAAAAAAAGAAGAAATTAAGAGAAAGTGGTTTCTTGTTGATGCTAAGGATAAAATTCTGGGACGGTTATGTACAGAAATAGCTAAGATTTTAAGGGGCAAGAATAAACCGACCTTTACACCGCATTTAGATTGTGGTGATTTTGTAATTGTTATAAATGCAGATAAGATAAAGGTTACCGGGAACAAGCTGGAAGGTAAGAAATATTACAGGCATTCCGGATATGTGGGCAATCTAAAGGTTACCAACCTGGGAAAAATGATGGAAAAATCGCCGGAGTTTGTTATAAGAAATGCAGTAAAGGGAATGATACCACATAATATTCTGGGTAGGCAAATACTAAAGAAATTAAAAATATATAAGGGTGAAAATAATCCGCATAGTGCGCAAAAACCTGAAAAAATTGATTTATAAAAAGGAGAATTAATTTGGCAAACCAGGTAGTTTATAGTGCAACGGGAAAGAGAAAGCAATCGATAGCCAGAGTAAGATTATTTCCTGGAGAAGGAAAGATTATGGTTAATTCAAGGGACTTTAAAGAATATTTTAAGAGAGAGTCTCTTATAACTGTTATTATGGAACCTTTCAGACTTACCAATACCGAAAATGCGTATGACGTTATTGCAGATTTAACAGGAGGTGGAATATCAGGACAGGCAGGAGCATTACGTCATAGTATTTCAAAAGCGTTACTGGAAATTAATGAAGAATACAGGCCAATACTTAAAAGAGAGGGTTTTTTAACCCGGGATTCCAGGGTTAAGGAGAGGAAAAAGTACGGTCTCAAAAAAGCCAGGAAAAGGCCTCAGTTTTCTAAAAGATAGTTATCTTTTCTTAATGAATTATCCTTGTTTAAAAATAGATCTGGAGAAAATCTCCCATAATAGCAGGATTATTAATGGCTGGTGTGCTAACCTGGGTATATCGGTTGTTGGTGTTACTAAGTGTGTTTTGGGGGATATAAAAATAGCAGCAGCGATGAAAAAATCTGGAGTTAATATATTTGGAGATAGCCGGCTGGAAAACCTCAGGAAATTAAGAAATTTTTATGGGAAGGGACAGCAACTTATGATGCTTAGAAGTCCTATGTCAAGTGAAGCCAGCGAGTTAGTTGAAATTTGTGATATTAGCTTGAATACCCAGCTGGAAGTGGTAAGAGTAATAGCGGAGATCTGCCAGGAGAAAAAAATAAAACACCGTATAATAGTTATGGTTGAAACAGATGACCAGAGAGAAGGGCTGCTTCCAGTGGATGTAGTGGATTTTTGCAGGCAGGTTGTAGATAACTACAGGTCTATTGAATTATATGGCCTGGGGACTAATGCAAGATGTGTTACCCAAAATGGTCCTTCTCCAGAAAGTTTAAGTGTGCTTAAAGATTTATGGGAAGAGGTTATGAAAGTTACTGGCAGGAGCATGCCGATTATTTCAGGTGGAAACTCAAGTGTCTGGAATTTAATTGAAAAAGGCACAATTCCCGGGGGGATTAATCAGGTGAGAATAGGGGAGGCTATACTTCTGGGACATGATACGGTAAATTATAAGCCTATTAAGGGAGCTTTTGCCGATTCTTTTCTTCTTGAGGCAGAGATAATAGAGGTAAAAAGAAAAGATGGTAAAGTGTATAAAGTTATTTTAGCTTTAGGACTCCAGGATGTCGATAGTAAGAATATTTATTGCTGTAGTCCTGGTTTATATATTATAGGTCAAAGCAGTGACCATACTATTTTAGGGATAGAAGAAGATAAATTTAAGAAATCCATGGATGGTTATTTAAATTTGGAAGCTGGCGGTATAATTTCTTT
This sequence comes from Actinomycetota bacterium, assembly GCA_018894445.1. Lineage (GTDB taxonomy): Bacteria > Actinomycetota > Humimicrobiia > Humimicrobiales > Humimicrobiaceae > Hydromicrobium. Next base: position 695 of record JAHIPJ010000217.1, on the reverse strand, counting down.
TAATCTTGATTATTTTGGACTATTGTCCTGTATGACCTCTCCTTTTATTAAGAAGAGTTATATAGAAGGATAGGGTATGAAAGATCTTAAGAATCTGTTTGGCACCGATGGTATAAGAGGAATAGCAAATAAAGACATGCTTGATAATAATCTAAAAACTTAAGAAATTTTTCAATTCTTAATAATAAATATTTTGAATCATTACAATATATGATATACTAATAATTGTGCAATTAATATAACATTATTTTGTACAATTAATAAGTAAATAATTAAAGGTGATTTAGATGTTAAAAATAAAAATTAATGAAGATGTAATTATTGTCGGGACTTCAGAATTTAGAAATTCAATTAACAAGTTTATTTCAATTCTAAAAGATAATAAGATTATCCTGACCAATAGAAATAGACCGCAGGCTGTATTAATTTCTTTTGAAGAGTATGAAAAAATTGGGGAAATTATAGAAGAATTGGAAGATAGGTATTTTGGTGAAATTGCACTTGAAAGATTAGGGAAAATAAAAAGTGGTGAAAGTAAAATTTTAAGCCATGAAGAAATTTTAAAGAGATATTTATAAACAAATAAAATTGATATTTTTATTCAGTTATTTTTTTACATTGAACACATACACATATATTTGTGAGCTTACTTATATAATAAGGGCAAATTTATTTATATGAATTTTAGAATTAAT
>JAHIPJ010000216.1 GCA_018894445.1 Actinomycetota bacterium | reverse complement strand
CCCGGCTAATCTTGCGATCTCTTTAGTTACTTCAAAATAATAAAGGCTTTCAATAAATCTATCTGTTTTCTCTTTTTCTTTTTCCTTCACTCCTGTATAAACTTCAGCAATATTTATACAACAGCAGCCAGCAATGTCACCCCGCATCCCAATTTCTTCCAGATAGGAGCTTACTTTTTTATTACCACGCAAGTGGTCAATTATTGTGGTTGTATCCAATAGATATTCAGCCATTACATTATTTCCTTCAGCCTCTTTTCATCTTCCTCCCGCAGGTTCCTTACCCACCTGTCCACTCCTTTCTTAAATTCGGGATGATCTTCATCATTCCAGGTTCCAGCTGTTTCCTTTACCGCTTTAAGAAAGTTTAACCTCTGTATCTCTTTTTTTACAGCCTGGGTTATGAACCAGCTGCGCTTTCTTTTCCCAGAAAGCCTGTCTATTTCTTCTACTAATTCTTCCGGCACTACAACATGTGTTCTTTTTTTTGTATCCATGTTAATCTTATTGTTAATTAATAATTGTATATTTTATGTTAACATATTATGGGACTTTGTCAATATAACAAAAGATTAATATTCATAAACAGCTTTAAGAATTCTTTAAAAGGCTGCAGATAAAGCCTGCTTCACTTCCAAAATAATAAGGCATTATTTCAAAGTAGACTTCTTCTCTCGAGCTGGCGTCATTTTTTAGTTGACCTGAAAATGATATCAACTTATCAGAGATGCTTGATTTTTCCATTCTGTACTTATCTTTAAACTCTCCCAGAAACTTGCCTATCACCTGCTGATTTTCTATAGGTGACAGGGTACAGGTATAAAAGACAATCTTTCCACCGGTTTTCAGGTACCAGTCACAATTTACCATAATTTTGTAGGACATTTCGGAAAGACGGATTAAATCTTTCATCGTTTTGTTGTATTTTGCGTCCGGATTCTTAGAAATGGTTCCAAAAGCACTGCAGGGAGCGTCGATTAAAATCTTATCAAAATATCCGGTAATGTTTTTTAAGCCTTTTTTATCCGAAGCTTTGGTATGGCATTCCGAACCTTTACTGATTAAAATATCCATACTTTTATCTAAAAAACCGGGTTTGGCTGCATCTGCTTCCACAATCCCTACATTCCTTATATTTAAGCGGCCTAAATTATCTTTTAATATCTCCAGTCTGGTTTTGCTTATATCAACCGATACTACTTCACCCTCATTTTTCACCAGCTCTGAAATATAGGCAGTCTTGCCGCCTGGCGCAGCACATACATCCAGTACTTTCTCACCTTCCAAAGGTTCCAGGAAGTATTTTATTGCTATCTGTGATGAGAGATCCTGAACTGAAATCAGGCCCTCCCGGTAAACATCAGTCTCTAAAATATCCTGGACACTTGAAACCTCTATTGCATCCCCATATACATCTTCCGGTAAGAGCCTCCCATTAACTTGCTTCATACTTAACTCTTTTACCAGTTCCTCCCTGGTAATTTCATTTTTATTAAACCTCAGATAAATATGTGGATTTTCATTCAGTGACCTGCAGATTAAAATTGTTTTATCCTTCTCATACCAGTCAAACCAGTATTTTACCAGCCAGCCCGGGTAAGAATAATCTATGCTGATTTTATCAATCTCATCTTCCACCAACCTATCGATCTTATCTTTTGCAAATGAATCTATGTTTGGAACTGAACTGACTTTACGCAGTACTGCATTCACAAATTTAGAAGAAGATAAAGTTACGTTTTTCTTGGCCAATTCCACACTTTCATTTACTATTGAATAAGACGGAACCTTATCCATATACATGAACTGAAAAATTCCCATACGGAGAATATTAAGCACTGCAAAATCGATATCTTTTATTTTTTTATCTGAAAGAAAAGAGAGTAAAAAATCAATTTTTAGATAATACCTTACTGTACCCTTAACTATATTGAAAATAAAGCGCTTATCAAGCCCGGATAGCCTGTAATTTTTAAAATAAAAGTTTATTATGTCTTTTAGAGATTTTTTTTTCTTGAAATATTCATTCAATATAAGAAGGGTAATTCTGCGGGGATTGTCCCTACTGCTTTTTTCAATCAAAATTCTCACCGGCTTCCAGTCTGTATCCATTAATAAAATCCGCTGCAGACATTACTTTTCCACCCTGGGGCTTCAGTCTTTCAATTTTTACCATTTCATTTTTATTACAACTAACTAAAATACCTGTTTTTTTATCAGCTTCCACTACAAGTCCATTTTTCTCATTTTCACCAAACTTAAGTTTATCCAGGTATGCATTGCTCGCAGCTCCACTTAAGACACCTGCCTTAAGGATTTTAATCCTCAAACCTTTCCAGAGACAATAAGCGCCGGGTTTTGAACTGAAAGCCCTGACTTTATTAACTATTTCCATTGCGCTACTATTCCAGCTAATTTTTAAGTCTTCTTTTGCAATCTTATAACTATAGACTACATTTTCCTCATCCTGGGGGTAGGGATTTATATTTTTATCTTCTATAAGGTCAAGTACTGCCATCAGAAGAGGTTTTCCAAATTTTATTGATTTCTGCTCAAGACTATCCTTATTATCATCTTCTTCCACTCCAAACTTTACCTGAGCATATATATTGCCGGCATCCACTTCATATACTACCTCAATTATACTCACACCACCGACTTTATCGCTATTCAAAAGGGCGCTTATAATAGGTGTAGGACCCCTATACCTGGGCAGCAAAGAAGGGTGCACATTCAGCCACCTGGTAGTAGTAAGTTTAAATATCCTTTCAGGAAGTATCTTTCCGAAAGAAGCTACCACCGCGACATCAAATTCTAATTTTACAAAATTATCAAAAAAATTATCTTCAAACCTTTCAATCTGTATAAAGTCAATCCCCAGTTCAATGGCTCTTTTCTTTACTATATTGGGGGTAGTCCTTCTTCCTCTTCCTGCCGGCTTATCGGTAGTAGTTACAACTGAGGTTATGCTATGCCGGGATTTATATATTTCTTCCAGAAAAGGAACTGAAATTTCCGAAGAGCCAAAAAATAGTATTTTCAATGGAAGTCTCCTTTTATTCTAAATATTTAATTTTATCTCATTAATCTTAGAGAGCAGTTCTCTTTTTGATTTCCTGTCAAGATGGTCTATATACAATATCCCGTTCAGATGGTCAATCTCATGCTGAAATATTCTCGCCAGCAGGTCTTCACCTATGAGTGTGACATCACTGCCTTTTAGATCTTTTGCCTTTACTTTAATCCTGGAAAATCTTTTAACGAAAAAACCCTTTATGGAATATATACTCAGGCAGCTTTCATCACTCTCTATTTTTTTATCATCCAGAACTTCAATCACCGGATTTATAAATGTCTGAATCTTATCGTCAAAATTAACAATAATTACTCTTCTGGTTATTCCTATTTGGGGAGCGGCCAGGCCTACTCCACCCTCGTTATTTAATGTATCTATCATATCTTTGACGAGCTCCAGGAGCTTGCTGTCTATTTTTTCCACACTTCTGCTTTTCTCCCTTAAAACCGGATCCCCGATCTTTCTAATTTTTTTAACTGACATCTTATACCTTTCACAAATTTACAATATCCATACCGGATCTACATCAATAATTATCTTATTTTCATCAAATTTTTTAAATCTCTTTAATATTTTAGTTAATATTTTATTTGAATATTCAATATTTTTAGACTTTATTATTATATGCCATCTGTAAAATAAATTTATTTTATAAAAAGGAGCAGGGGCAGGACCCAGTATGCTGCTGCCAGTTCTGATATCTTTGCTTATTTCTGCAAATAATTCTTTTATATCTTTCTTTACTTTATTTTCTTCTTTCCCTGAAATTATAATATTTATCAGATTGGAAAAAGGAGGATAGCAAAGCTCTTTTCTGTTACTAAGTTCCTGGCGGTAAAATGATTCATAATCACTGTCCAGTATATTTTTCATAACACTGCTTTCTGGATTATAGGTCTGGATTATTACCCTGCCCTTCTTTCTCTTCCTGCCAGCTCTTCCCGATACCTGAGTAATAAGCTGATAAACTCTTTCATTCATATGATAATCAGGAAGCCCCAGCATACTATCACAATTAATAACTCCCACAAGTGTTACATCTTCAATATCCAGGCCCTTGGCTACCATCTGAGTGCCGATAAGGATTGACCCGCCAGGGGAAATAAACTTGCTTAGTATTTCCTGGTGTGACTTCTTCTTTACAGTTATATCCGAATCCATTCTAAGTATGGGTGTGTTTTTAAATCTCATCTGAAGCTTGGACTGCACTCTCTGAATTCCAGTACCGTATAAAAAGATATTATCTGCGCCGCAAACAAGGCACCTTCCGGTATAATTTTGCTCCCTGCCGCAATGATGGCATATCAGTTTTTTACGATCACTGTGGTAATTATAGGAAAGGTCACAGGCGGAACATTTAGGCACACTGCCGCATTTATTGCATATAACAAAATTACTGTATCCCCTTCTATTTAAGAAAATGATTACCTTATTATTTTTTTCTAATTCCTCACTGATTGCAGTAAATAATTTACCAGTTATAGCCGTATCTTCTTTCAAGCGGTCTATTTTTTTTAAGTCAACTACTTGTGTTTCCAGTGGACTGCTGCTCTGGGCTTTAACTGGAATCTTTAGAAGTGTAAAATCATTTTCTTTTTCTGCTCTGTACCTGGTAACAACATTGGGAGTCGCACTTCCCATAACCACAGGAATATTCAGTATTTCCCCCAGTTTTATTGCCACATCCTGGGCATTATATCTGACCCTTGTCCCTTCCTTATAGGATGGGTCATGCTCCTCATCCAGTATTATCATGCCCAGGTTACCTATAGGAGTAAAAATTGAAGATCTTGTCCCTATTATTACGTCAAACTCATTTTCCCATATACTAAGCCATCTTTCATATCTTTCCGCTTCATTCATATTAGAATGATACACACAGACCCTGGATCCCAACTCGGATTCAAATCTTGAAAATAGCTGGGGAATTAAGGAAATTTCAGGGGTAAGAATGAGCGCTCTTTTTTTCTTCTCTATAACTTTCCTGCACGCAGCTATATAAATAGCGGTCTTTCCACTGCCTGTTACGCCTTCTATCAGAAACTTGTGAAAAATGTTTTTCTGTATGGCGTTATCTATACTGCACAGGGCATTTTTTTGATAGGAGTTTAAAATTATCTTTTTTTTCTTTAAATCCTTATCAGGCCGGTATTCATATCTAAAATCCCTTTTTTGTCTTTTTTTAACTATGGATATAATATTTTTATCTGCAAGACTGGCCAGGCTCGAGTAGCTTGAGCCGGTATCTTTTACCAGTTTTTCTTTTAAAACTTCACCGCCTGAAATTAAATAATCAATTATTTTTTTTTGTGAAGAATTTCTTTTCCAGTTTATCTTATCTTTTAGCTTATTATATCTGTTCCGGTTTAAAGTTATGAAATCCTTAAATTTTAGTTGAACCCTGGGACTGGTAATCGCATGCTTGTACTTTCCCCCCGGGGGCAGGAAAAACTTAATAACACTTCCCAGCGGCTGTATATAATACTCGCTAATCCAATTAATAAGCTCGAGTCTCTCTGGGTCAAAAACAGGCCTATTTTCTACTATTTTTAAAATATCTTTTATTTCTCTGTCTTTAAGTTCTGACTCATCTTTAATTTTTACAATGTAGCCAACTTCAATTCTATTTTTGAAGGGAACCTGAATAATTCTGCCAATATCAATATCGGAAGATAAATCCGGTGGTATCCTGTAGTCAAAAGCATGATCAATATCAAAAGCTTTTATATCTATATAAACCTCTGCATATTTGTTATTTCTACCCATTTAAAACACAATAATTATTTAAGACCCAGAAAACTTTTAATTTCATCAACTTTATCCAGTTTTTCCCAGGTGAAATCTCTGTCATGCCTCCCGAAATGCCCGTAAGCAGCGGTCTTTCTATAAATTGGCCTGAGTAAATTCAAGTTTTTAATAATCGCTGCCGGTCTTAAGTCAAATATTTCTTTTACTGCCTTTTCAATTTTTTTAACATCTACCTTTTCAGTGCCAAATGTTTCTACCATAACTGATACCGGGTGCGAAACACCTATGGCATAAGCTACTTCTATTTCCAGCTTATCAGCAGCCCCGCTTGCCACCAGATTTTTGGCAACATGCCTTACAGCATAAGCGGCTGACCGGTCAACCTTGGAAGGATCTTTTCCTGAAAAACACCCTCCGCCATGTCTTGCCATTCCACCATAGGTATCTACAATTATTTTCCTGCCGGTAACCCCTGTATCACCCATAGGACCGCCGATAGTAAATTCCCCGGTTGGATTTACAAATAACTTTAAATCCTTGCTTAAATATTCCTGGGGAACAATTGGTTTTATTACGAATTCTTTGATATCCGGTTTTATTTGTGCTTCTATGTCAATATTTGGAGCATGTTGAGTAGCTATTACAATTGTTTCAACTAAAACCGGCCTGTCATTTTCATATCTTACTGTTACCTGCGTTTTACCGTCAGGCCTCAGGTATGGCAGTATCCCTGCCTTTCTAACCTCAGATAACCGGTGAGCCAGCTTATGGGCAATCTGAATAGGAAGGGGCATAAATTCCTCGGTTTCATTGCATGCATAACCAAACATCATTCCCTGGTCTCCAGCACCCTGAGTATCAAATTCATTTTCATATCCATTTCCTACTCTGGCTTCATAAGCTTTATTCACACCCTGGGCAATATTAGAAGACTGTTTCCCAATAGAAGTAATAACACCGCAGGTTTCATAATCAAAACCATATTTTGCCCTGGTATAGCCAATATTTTTAATAACTTCTCTAACAATATCAGGAATTTCTACATAAGTAGAGGTAGTAACTTCACCTGCCACTACTACAATTCCTGTTTTAAGCAATGTCTCGATGGCGGTCCTGCATTTGGGATCATCAGCTATCATAGCATCAAGAATTGCATCTGAAATTTGATCAGCCATCTTGTCCGGGTGACCTTCGGTAACTGATTCCGAAGTAAATAAGAAATCCCTTTTCTTTGACATTATTCCTCCTATCAAAACTTTTACAGCTCCATTGAACTTTTTACAATTTCATCCCAGATTCCTCTGGCAATAATTCTTTTTTTATCCCTGGCTAATTTCTTTACAGTCCCATCCTGTCTTACTATATCAACTTCATTATAATCGCTTTCCATTCCTATATCCTCTCTGGAGATATCATTGGCAACAATCATATCAATATTTTTATCCTTAATCTTTTCTAAAACATCTCTGGAATTATGACCACTTTCAGCAGCAAAACCAACCAGATACTGATTCTTTTTCTTTTTCTTAGCTAAAGACTTAAGGATATTTTCATTTTCTCCAAACTTTATTTTGGATAATATATCATTTTTTTTCTTTAACTTAAAATCATATTTTTTAAGCGGTATTATATCGCTTACAGCAGCTGCCATTATAGCAATGTCACTGGTGCTAAAATATTTATCCATCACATTCTTCATCCCGCTTGTATCTTCAACATATTTGACATCTACGCCGTATGGCCGCGGCAGGCTCCTCGCGGTGCTTATAAGGATTACCTTTTCAGCACCTCTGAAATAAGCTTCTTCAGCCAGAGCATAACCCATTTTCCCACTGGACCTGTTGGATATATATCTTACAGTATCAATAAACTCCCTGGTGCCGCCGGCTGTAATTACAACTTTTTTTCCTTTAAGATCAGAACTATAATTAAGAAGCTCTCCCAGTCTTTCAATTATGATATCTTCATCTTCCAGTCTTCCCAGACCTTTCTCACCACAGGCCAGATTGCCACTCTTCGGTCCTATGAAAAAATATTTTCCTGACTTTCCCAGCTGCAGAATATTTTTCTGAATTATTGGGTCAAGATACATACTTTCGTTCATAGCCGGCGCAATAAGCACAGGGCAGGTAGCAGAAACCGCTGAAGTGGTAAGGAAATTATCACAAATTCCATAAGATAATTTTGAAATGGTATCAGCTGAAGCAGGTGCAATCAAAAAAATATCCGCATTATGGGAAAGTGAGATGTGGTAAATTTTCTTCTCGTCTGCAAACTGCTCCACAATAGTTTTATTTCCGGAGATTGAGCTGAAAGTAATGGGAGTTATAAAATTTAGAGCATTAGGAGTCATTACAGGAACTACATCAGCACCCATACCAGCCAGCCTGCTGCAAATTGAAGCTGCCTTATAAGCTGCAATAGACGCAGTAATTCCCAGAACTATCTTTTTTTTTAAAAATATTGATTTATTCAAAACCAAAATTATATAGATTCCTTTTTCTTTTTGAAAATTATTTTTCCTTCTTTTATTTCATTAAAGGCAATTTCCAGTGGATCATGTGATTCTATATCAACCAGTGGTTTTACCACATTTATTCTTTCCATATTTTTTTGCGCAGAAAGATACTCTCCCAGTTCTCTGGCTCTTTTAGCCACCAATATACATAGTTTATATTTGCTGTCTGTACTTTCTTTGTATTCATCAACATACTGCACCTTCATTTATGTCGTTTCCTCCCTTTTTGAGAATCTATAACTTTCTTTAAATTAAGCAAAGCCTCATTATAATTATTATTCACAATTATGCAATCATAATATTTCTTATAATTCAGTTCACTTTTTGCAATTTCCAACCTTTTATTCATTTCTTCCAGACTGTCGGCTCTCCTTTTTTTGATTCTCTCTTCCAGCTCCTTAAATGAAGAAGTGGTAATAAAGATTAAATAGGTATCTTTCATTTTTTTTATAACCTGCATGGCGCCCTGGACCTCAATTACCAGAATTAAATTTTTACCTTTACTTAATTTTTCTGTTACAAATTTTTTTGGAGTGCCGTACAGATAACCGGCATAATCTGCCCATTCAAGCAGCATATCTTTTTCTATAAGTTCCTCAAATTCATCCTTATTTATAAAATGATACTGTCTGCCGCTAGTTTCATCTTTTCTTTTCGGTCTGGTGGTAACTGAGATGGATCTGACAAAATCGTCCGATTCATTTACTATATCATTAATCAGGCTACTTTTTCCTGAACCTGAGGGTCCTGAGACAATAAATAATTTTCCTCTACCTGCCATAAAATATTGAAAACTTGTCAGCCTAAGCTATGTTAAAAAACTTGTAAAAACTGTTTTTCTGATTCTTACCCAGCCCACCAACTTTTTTATTAGGGCTTATTTTTAAATCCTTTAAGATTTTCAGGGCATTAACTCTTCCATTTCCAGGGAGTGCTCTTACTAGATTTATAACCTTCATATTTATTACATATTTTTTAAAGAGTTTGCCATCTTTAAAAAGTGACCGTATATCGAGCTTACCTTTTTTTAGTAAATCCTTGATTTCAGCTCTCTTTTTTCTTACCTGCCGGGCTTTCTCCAAACCCTTTTTTCTGTCTTTGTCACTTAAGTTTTTTAAAACCATAGAGCTCTCTTTATTAAAATAAAATTAGATACATTAGAGTATACAAATATATATACTTAATATCAACATTATTTCATCAGTTGTCTGCATTTTTCTTCTTACTGCCGGGGTACACGAGAGGTATATTTCCCCTGCAAAGTTTGCATTCGGAAGGCTGATATTTGTCAATACTGAGCTTAATTAAATAATAATATGGACAACCAAATTCCAGACCGGCTGAACGGTCGACTATGCTTGTTACTGCTTTTATCTGCGCACCGTTTTTCTTGCATATTTCTATTACTTCCTTTACCGATCCACCGGTGGTAATAACATCTTCTGCAACAATAATTTCCTGGTCAGATTCTATCTCGAACCCACGTCTTAATTCCATACTTTCAGTTTTTCTTTCAGTAAATATCATCCGGCAGCCTGCCGCGTAGGCGATCATATAACCCCACAGGATACCTCCTATAGCAGGTGATACTACAGCATTAATATTTTCCATATCAATATCTTTGCTGACCACATCTAAAGCTTTCCGGGCAAGCCTGTAGGTAATATCCGGATACTGAAGCAGTCTGGCGCACTGAAGATAGTACTTACTGTGATACCCCGAGCTTAATTTAAAATGACCTTCCATTATGGAACCTGTTTCCTTCAATATTTTATATATATCCAATCCTTCAACCTGACTTATTACTTTAAGCATGGCCCAGTGTCCTTTCTATCTTTTCCAGATATAAATCTATAGTGCCACCTACATCTTTCCTGGTAGTTATCGAACGGCCCACAATTATAAAGTCTGCTCCCCTGGACATCGCCTCTTCGGGAGTGTTTATCCTTTTTTGGTCTCCAGCTGCATCTTCTGGAAGTCTGATTCCGGGAGTGGCAATATAAAAACCGGTGCCGAATTTTTTTCTTATTGCATCAACTTCATTTGGTGAGCATATTATTCCATCTGTTCCTGCATCAATGGCAATACCGGCTAAACTTAAAACAGAATACAGGAAATCCCCTTTAAAGCCTAAAGCCTTAAGATCCTTATCATCCAGGCTAGTAAGAATGGTAACCCCAAATAGAAGTGGTCTGAATTTAGCTCTTGATTCTGACTGCTTTTCCAATATTTCCCGTGTCTGCTCGAGCATTTGCCTTCCACCCAGCGTATGTATGGTCACTGCGCTGACACCAAGACCTCCAATAGCTTCCACAGCACTCTTTACTATATTGGGTATATCAAGAAGCTTTGCGTCAAGCATTACCTTATAACCAAAACTCTTTACTGTATCAATTACCTCCAGTCCAACACCATATATCAGTTCCAGACCTAATTTTAAAGTTGATACCTTTCCGGAAATTTTCCTGCACATACTTACAACATCACTTTTATTATTTGTATCCAGACTTACAATTAATCTGTCTTTTAAGGATAATTTTTTACCTTTCAAGTTCTAAGCCTTCCTATTACTTCATTAATATCATAAATTTTTTTCTCCTTAAGATAGTTCCTTAAACCTTCTATTATCTTTTCCCCGACATCATACTGTATGAAATTTGCAGTACCAATCCCTACTGCACTGGCACCTACCACCAGAAATTCCAGAGCATCCTGCCAGCTAAAAACGCCGCCCATTCCAATAACAGGGAGGATTTTTTCCCTGGTCAGAGAATAAACCTTTGCCAGAGCAATTGGCTTTACTGCCGGACCTGAAAGACCTCCAAGGACATTGCCTAATCTGGGCATGAATGTTTCTATATCTACAGCCATACCTACTACAGTATTTATTACTGATAATGCTTCCGCTCCTCCTTTTTTTGCCGCCATAGCTGCTTCAACCAGATTCTGATGATTGGGACTGAGTTTGGCTATAACCGGGATATTTAAAATACTTACCGTTGAACTTACTATCTTTTCAACTTCGTCAGGCATAGCGCTAAAGGCCATTCCTCCATTTTTAACATTTGGACAGGAGAGATTAAGCTCCACCGCAATAATTCTTTCCTTAATATCCGCAGCCCTGGATGCCACTTTCCTGAACTCTTCCGGATCCTGCCCGAATATACTTAAAATAATTTTTATCCCTAATTTCTCGGCCTCGTGCAGGTGCTTCTTTATAAATATATCTATCCCATCATTTTGAAGGCCAATAGAGTTTAACATCCCGGAGGCAGTCTCGCAAATCCTGGGCGGAGGATTTCCCTCTATGGGTTTTAATGAATAGCTTTTGGTTGTTACTGCTCCAAGTATGGCAGTATTATAAAACTGGCTGTATTCCAATCCACAGGCGAAAGTGCCAGAACATGCTATTACCGGATTATCCAGTTTTATTCTTCCAAGCCTTACTGACAGGCTGAACCCATTTCCTCCGGTATCCGTTTCATATGAAAATAAGCTATCCTGTTCAGTCAAATATTACCTCCCCCAGATTAAATGCAGGCCCATCCTTACAAACCTTCTTATAAGAAAATCCTTTTTTCCCTTTTCTTAACTTTACCACACATCCGGCACAAACTCCTACTCCGCAGGCCATTCTTTCCTCAAGAAGTGCGGTTACTTTATTATTTCTATCCTTATAAATATTCTGCAGGGTTTTAAGCATATCCCTCGGCCCGCAGCAATAAATATCAAAATTTTTAAATGATTTCATATTATTCCAAACATAATCTGAAACCAGGCCTTTTTCTCCCCAGGAACCATCCTCGGTAAGCACAGCATAATTTATCTTAAGTTCAATTAAATCTTTTTCCCATCTTAGGTAACTATTATCTTTAAATCCTGCAGCAAAAAATACATTTTTTTTCATTTCGCCGGCAACCTTTGCTATAAGATACAGAGGGGCTATGCCAATACCACCTCCAATCAGGAGTATATTATTTTCATTCCCATTTAAATCTATTCCATTTCCCATTGGCCCGGCGAAATCCAGCATATCTCCACTCTTAAGTCCGGAGATGAATTTGGTGCCCCTGCCTTTTACCCGGTATAACATGGAAAAAACATTAAATTTTTTCTCAATATTAAAAATACCAAATGGCCGTCTCAGCAGAGGATCAAGCACGCCCTCAGGTGAGCATTTCACATTAATAAACTGGCCTGCTGTAGCATTCTTACATATATATGGCGAAAAAATCTCCATCTTGTAGAGATTATCGCTATATTTTTCATTAGAAAGTATTTCTCCGGTTAATAATTTCATCAATATTCCTGTATAGGTTTAACTTTAACTTTAGAGTTGGATTTCATCTCCTGTATCCCCTGCACCAAAGCTGAAGCTCCCGATATGGTGGTAACTGAAGGCACATTGTGAAGAACTGCCGCAGTCCTCAGATAATACCCGTCACTTCTGGCAATTCTGCCTTCAGGAGTATTTATAATAAGGTCAATTTCACCATTCTTTATCATATCCAATACATTAGGTCTTCCTTCTCTAATCTTCAGGACCTTATGACATTTTATCCCGTTTTCTTCCAGCGTATCCCCGGTTCCCTTGGTAGAAATTATATTAAAACCCAGTTTGGACAGGTTTCTGGCTATACCTATTATTGTGTCCTTATCCTCATCATTAACACTTATAAACACCGAACCTGAAGTAGGAAAGACCTGATTGGTGGAAATCTGGGATTTAGCAAAGGCAATTCCAAAACTTCTGTCTATACCCATTACTTCACCTGTAGATTTCATCTCAGGACCCAGTATGGTATCCACACCGGGGAATCTGTTAAATGGCAGTACCGCTTCCTTAATACTGTAATAACCAAGCGATGTGGGATCAACTCTTTTGAAATCAATATTTTTTAACTTCCTGCCGGTCATTACCAGAGCGGCTATCTTTGCCAGGGGGACACCGATGGATTTGCTTACAAAAGGAACCGTACGCGAAGCTCGAGGGTTGGCTTCCAGTACATAAACCACAGAATCTTTTATGGCATATTGAATATTCATAAGCCCCACTACCTTGAGCTCTTTTGCCATCCTGTAAGTGTAATCCTTAATGACCTCTATTATCTTCTTACTTAAAGTAAAAGGCGGTATTACACATGCACTATCACCCGAGTGTATCCCTGCTTCCTCTATATGTTCCATAATCCCGCCAATGAAAATATCCTCTCCATCAAAAACAGCATCAACATCAACTTCTATTGCCCGCTCTAAAAACTTATCAATCAGTATTGGTCTGTCATAGGATACCACCACAGCATCCTTTACATAATCAATAAGGCTTTCTTCAGTATAGACTATATTCATAGCTCTTCCGCCCAGTACATAGGAAGGCCTTACCAGTACTGGGTAGCCTATCCTTTTGGCTATTTTTTTTGCCTTATTAACATCCATAGCAGTCCCGTTTTCAGCCTGGGGAATATTAAGTTTCTTAAGCATGGAACCAAATCTTTTCCGGTCTTCAGCAAGATCAATACTATCAGGCGATGTTCCTAGAATATTTACACCCGCCTTCTGGAGCCTTAAGGCAAGCTTTAGTGGAGTCTGACCTCCAAACTGTACTATAACTCCATAAGGTTTTTCAGCTTCCACAATATTTAAAACATCTTCGAAGGTTAAAGGCTCAAAATACAGGCGGTCCGAGGTATCATAATCGGTGCTTACAGTTTCAGGATTACAGTTAACCATTATAGTCTCAAAACCTGCATCGTGCAGGGCAAAAGAGGCATGCACACAGCAGTAATCAAATTCTATTCCCTGTCCGATACGATTTGGTCCGCTGCCCAGAATTACAATTTTCTTCCTGGCGGAAAGTAAAATTTCATCCTCGGTCTCATAAGTGGAATAGTAATAGGGAGTATAAGCCTCGAATTCAGCGGCGCAGGTATCCACTGTTTTAAAGGTGGCAATTACTCTCATCTTCTTGCGCAGGGCTCTTATTTCATCCTCGCTGCAGCTGCAGAGATATCCCAGCTGCATATCCGAATAACCATATCTTTTAGCCTCATAAAGCAGCTCTCTGGTTATGTTTCCCAGGCCGCAGCCCTTAAAGGCTTTTTCAAATTCCACCAGCTGCTTTATATTATTTAAAAACCAGGGATCTATTCTGGTGTACCTGTATATATCCTCAACACTTCTTCCCTGTTCAAAGGCAAACTTTATATAAAATACGCGGTCCTGATTGGGTATAGAAAGTTTTTTATCGAGCAGTTCCTCGGTTATATCGTCCATCCCATCCGCTCCTAGCCCGTACCGGTCAATCTCCAGGGACCTTATTGATTTTTGGAGGGCTTCCTTAAAAGTCCTTCCAATGGCCATCGCCTCTCCAACCGATTTCATCCTGGTAGTGAGGCTTATATCCGTTCCGGGAAATTTTTCAAAGGCCCACCGGGGAAATTTCACCACCACATAATCAATTGAAGGTTCGAAGCAGGCCGGGGTCTTTTTGGTAATATCATTGGGTATCTCATCAAGAGTATAGCCCACTGCCAGTTTGG
The DNA here is from genome assembly GCA_018894445.1 of Actinomycetota bacterium. GTDB lineage: Bacteria > Actinomycetota > Humimicrobiia > Humimicrobiales > Humimicrobiaceae > Hydromicrobium. The sequence goes on along the minus strand of JAHIPJ010000216.1, from coordinate 4,860 downwards.
TGGCAATTTTGGCAATAGGAAACCCGGTAGCCTTGGAAGCCAGAGCACTGCTCCTGGAAACCCTGGGATTCATCTCAATTACAGCCATCTTCCCGGTTTCCGGATTTACCGCAAACTGTATATTGGATCCGCCGGTCTCTACCCCGATCTCTCTTATAACAGCTATCGCGGCATTTCTCATTACCTGATATTCTCTATCGGTCAGGGTCTGGGCAGGGGCCACAGTAATGCTGTCTCCGGTATGCACTCCCATAGGGTCAAAGTTTTCAATGGAGCAGACTATAACCACATTGTCATTCTTATCCCTCATAACCTCGAGCTCATATTCTTTCCAGCCCGCTACCGATTTTTCCACCAGCACCTTTGCTATGGGAGAAAGATCCAGCCCTCTGGTGACAATATCGGTAAATTCTTCTTTATTGAAAGCCACACCTCCACCCAGGCCGCCCAGGGTAAAACTGGGCCTCACTACCAGCGGAAATTTTAACCTACGGCTGATTTCCAGAGCTTCGCTCAGGCTGCGTGCATATCCGCTGGGAGGAACATAAAGTCCGATATTTGCCATGGATTCCTTAAATTTTTCCCTGTCTTCGGCCTTATTTATGGCATCCACATCCGCCCCGATAAGCTCTACCCCGTATTTTGAAAGGACTTTTTCCTTTGCCAGCATGACCGCGATATTAAGGCCGGTCTGCCCTCCCAGTGTGGGAAGGATGGCATCCGGCCTCTCCCTTTTTATAATCTTTTCCACAAATTCAAAATTCAGCGGTTCTATATAAGTCTTATCAGCAAACTCCGGATCAGTCATAATGGTTGCAGGATTGCTGTTTACCAGGATTACCTTATATCCTTCTTCCTTTAATACCTTGCACCCTTGAGTCCCAGAATAATCAAACTCACAGGCCTGTCCAATGACTATTGGTCCTGAACCTATAATCATTACCTTTTTTATATCTTTTCTTCTGGGCATAAATTTCTATCTTTCTTCAGTTAAAGTTGCTGATAATCTCTGCAAACCTGCTGAATATATATCTGGAATCATGAGGACCGGGACCTGCTTCAGGATGATGCTGTATTGTAAGCGCGCCTATCCCGGGGTACTCAATGCCTTCTATGGTACCGTCATTTAAGTTGAGGTGGGTTACCCTATACCCGGTAGCCTTAATGCTTTTCAGCGAATCAATATCCACCGAAAATCCGTGATTCTGGGTGGTTACCTCTACTTTACCGCTGTCCAGATTTTTAACCGGATGGTTTGCCCCATGGTGGCCGAATTTTAATTTATAGGTTTTAGCTCCCAGGGCGAGGGCGAGAAGCTGGTGTCCCAGGCAGATTCCAAACAGGGGTTTTTTTCCAATCAGCTTCCTTATGTTTAAGATAGCGTAATCCACCGCCGCCGGATCGCCGGGCCCGTTGGACAGAAGAACGCCGCTGGTATTCATTGCCAGAACTTCTTCAGGGTCCATGGACGCAGGAACTACCTTTACCCTGAATCCGGCATCGGAAAGGCACCTTAAAATATTTAGTTTTACTCCGAAATCGTAAACGGCCACGCTGTATTTACAATTCTTTCTATTCGGATTGAATGTATATGGTTTTCTGCAGGTGACAAAGTCTACCAGGTTCCTTCCTACCATATCCGGGAAACTTTTTAGCTTTTGGAGTAACTTGTTCTCATCAAAAGTCACGGTGGAAATTATACCCTTCATGGCACCTTCAACTCTTATGTGCCTGGTCAGCTGCCTGGTATCAATCTCCGAAATTCCGATAATTCTATAATTCTTAAGATACTGCTCCAGGCTTTCCTCGGCCCGCCAGTTGCTGTAATCCGGAAGATACTCCCTTACAATAAAGCCCTTTACCTGGACTTTATCCGATTCTATGTCCATGCTGTTTATCCCGTAGTTTCCAATCTGAGGATAGGTCATTGTAACTATTTGCTCACAATAAGAAGGATCGGTTAAAATTTCCTGATAGCCAATCATAGATGTATTAAATACTACTTCTCCTATCACTTCTCCGGAGCAGCCAAAATTCCTGCCCTCAAACACTTTGCCATCTTCAAGCATAAGTATTGCTTTCAAGGTTATCCTCTCCTGTAAACTAATTTACCTTTGCTTATGGTGCACACTATCTTTCCCTTTAACTTCTGCCCTATAAAAGCGCTATTTTTGCTTTTCGAAATAAAACTTTCCCTTTTTATCTCCTCTTCCGCTTCCATATCTATTACCGTAATATTTGCAATTTTGCCCACCTCTATCTTCCCTGCATCAATACCAAGAATTTTTGCGGGTGATGTGGTAATCAAACTTATAAATCCGGGAAGACTTATTTTTTCCTCCCTGCACAGTTTGCTGAAAGCAGCGCTAAATAATGTCTCAAGTCCAATGGTTCCAAACTCAGCAAGCCTGAAAGTTGTATTTTTTTCAGTATCAAGATGGGGGGCATGGTCACTTGCTATGGCATCAATTACTCCCTCTTTTACGCCCTCTATAAGAGCCCGCCTGTCTTCCTCGCTCCTTATGGGCGGCTTAACCTTAAGGTTGGTATTAAAGGAAGTAAGATAACTGTCATTAAAGAACAGGTGATGCGGCGTTACATCACAGGTTATATCCAGCCCGCCTTCCCTGGCTTTTTTTATCATTTCAACTCCGCCCCGTGTACTTACATGGGTTATATGAATTTTAGCCCTGCTCCTGCCGGCAAGAATTATATCTCTTGCAATAATTACATCATCACTCAGGCTGGATATTCCATCAAGCCCCAGCATTGATGAGTAGCGCCCTTCATTTACAAGGCCTCCTCTGGATACTGAGTAATCTTCCTCATGTAATACCAGAGGAAGACCAAATTGAGTTGAATATCTCATAACCTCATACATAAGCCTGCTGTCTACTACACACCTGCCGTCATCTGAAAAACCAACCGCCCCAGCTTCAGCCAAAAGCCCCATATCGGTAATCTCCCTGCCTTTAAGGCCCCGGGTCATAGCGGCTACAGGAAGGACCCTGCAGGCTGCATCTTCTGATTTTTCTAAAATATATTTAACCATAGACTCACTGTCTATTGGAGGACTGGTATTGGGCATACAGGCAACTGTAGTTATTCCTCCTTTTACCGCAGCTAATGTTCCGGTCTCAATGGTCTCCTCATCTTCAAAGCCGGGGTCACGCAGATGCACATGCATATCCACAAAGCCGGGGCAGACTATACAGCCTTTTGCGTCAATCTCGGTTATTTCCTTTCCCTTCGCCTTAATATTTTCCCCCATTTCAGCCAGGATTCCGTTTTTGATATAAATATCGGAGATGAATTCCTTACCCTTTTCAGGGTCGATTACCCTGCCTGACTTTACAAGCACGTTTTTTTTCTCATTCTTATTCATAAAAAAATTTTTAACCTAACATTAAATAAAGTATTGCCATTCTAACTGCTACTCCAAAGGTTACCTGCTCTTCAATTACAATCTTTTCTGCCAGCTCTCCGCTGGTATCCATTACTTCATCGGTAATCTCTATTCCCCTGTTTACAGGTCCCGGGTGCATGACAATGGAGCCGGGTTTCATTTTACCAAGTCTATCCATATTCAGGGTCAAGAACCGGTTATATTCCATTACCGATGGATAAAATTTCCTATCCTGCCTTTCAAACTGCATCCTTAGCATATATACAATATCGGCATCCTCTATAACATCATCTATACAGTGCTTTACTTTCATACCGGAAAAATCTTCAGGAAGGAACATTGTTGGAGAGACTATAGTGACATCCATACCCATCTTTTCAAATAAGTTCATATCGGATCTTGCCACTCTGCTGTCCAGAAAATCCCCCACAATTGCTACTTTTAATCCCTCAAACTTGCCAAATCTTTTCTTTATAGTATAAAGGTCCAGCAGAGCCTGGGTTGGATGCTGGTACTTACCATCACCGGCGTTTATTACCGGAATATCTACAAACCTGTCAACCATCTTAACCGTTCCGCTGTCACTGTGTCTTATAACAATCAGATCAACTTTCATGGAAAGTATGGTTTTTATGGTATCAATTATGGATTCACCTTTCTTTAGGCTGCTGGTGGAGGGGGAAAAATTAATTATATCCGCGCTTAGCCTTTTTGCAGCAATCTCAAATGAAGTCTTGGTTCTGGTACTGGGTTCAAAAAACAGGTTAATTACAGTCTTACCCCGTAGTGTTGGGACTTTTTTAACATCCCTTCTTGATATTTCAAGAAAAGAATCGGCATTTGAAAGTATCAGCTTTATATCTTCCAGGCTCAGGCTGTCAGCATCCAGTATACTTTTTTTACTTAGCATGGTTATCCCTTTTCTACTACCATGACACTATCCAGACCATCAGTCTCTTTTAACTTAACCTCGACAGACTCATTAAGTGAAGTTGGGAGGTTCTTTCCCACATAATCTGCTCTTATAGGAAGTTCCCTGTGCCCTCTGTCAATTAAAACCACCAGCTGTATAGATTTGGGCCTTCCAAAATCTATTATTGCATCCAGAGCTGCTCTTACAGTTCTTCCGGTATACAGCACATCATCAACCAGAATTACATTCTTGCCCTCTATGTCAAAAGAAATATCAGTTATCCGGGCATTGGGTTTTATGTTCTGCCCAATATCATCCCTGTAAAAGGTTATATCAAGCTTACCCGCCTTAATTTCTGTCCCTTCAAACTTCTCAATATTTTTGGCTATTCTATCTGCAAGCGGTACCCCTCTTTTTTGAATGCCGATAAAAACGAGACTCTCCGGACCCTTGTTTCTTTCCAGTATCTCATGTGAGATTCTCCTGATCACCCTGTCTATATCATCTTCTTTTAATATATACGCTTTTTCTATCATAACCT
>JAHIPJ010000215.1 GCA_018894445.1 Actinomycetota bacterium | reverse complement strand
GACGTCATATTACTTATAAAGGATAAGAGGAAAATTGCAAAAAAAATCCCTCAGATTACTCTTTACCAGTGTATACTTAAAAAAAATTCTATGGAATTTGTTATCCAGAAGTCGACTGAAATAGGGGTAGATAGAATAGTACCGGTTATAAGCGGAAGAGTAATTATAGATAAGAGAAAAATTGCCGGAAAAGTTGACAGATGGCAGAAAATTTCAAACGGGGCTTCAGAGCAGAGCAGGAGGGATTTTAAGTGCGAAATACTTTCCCCGGAAAATATTAATAGTATTAAAGTTTCAGATTACGATTTGTTTTATGTTCCTTACGAAGAAGGTTCCGGTAATGGTGGTGGTCTGGTAGAAGTTAGAAATGTTTCCAGAATTGGATATATAATAGGACCTGAAGGTGGTTTTGAAACAGGTGAATTAAATTTTTTAAAGGATAATGGAGCCAGGGAAATAAGATTTGGAAAAAATATTTACCGTTCTGAAACTGCGGCAATTTATTTTTTATCTGTACTTGATTATTTAACTGGAAATCAAACGTAAGAAAATGAAGTTTTCTGTAGATACACTTGGGTGCAAGATCAATCAAAGTGAATCAGATTTTATTGTAAAAGAATTGTTGGAAAAAGGGCTGGAGCTGGTTTCATGGAGCAAGCACCCTGATTTTTGTATTATTAATACCTGTACGGTGACTTCCCGGAGTGACAGGAAAGCAAGACAGATAATCAGAAAGATAAAATCGCAAAACAAAAACAGTAAAATAATTGTTACTGGCTGTTTTGTTGTTTTTAATAAGAAATTCCTGCAAGACTGCGACATTGATCTTATAGTAGAGAATAAAGATAAAAATAAAATACCGGATTTAATTGGAAGAATGGCTGCAGACAGGAAGGATCTGGAAATGGAAAGTTTTAATTTTAAAAGTTGCCCCCAATTCAACCAGATGCATTCAAGGCCGCTAGTAAAAATCCAGGATGGATGTGAACAAAACTGCACCTACTGCATAGTTCCAAAAGTCAGGGGAAAATATAAAAGCATACCGTATAGAGAAATTTTAAATAAAATAATAGATTTGCAAAAAGATGGTTTTGAAGAAGTCGTCCTTACAGGTATCCATATTGGAAAATATGGGGTAGATTTCAGTACCAGTGGCCTGGGCAAAGGAAGTAAAATCAGCAGTTTAGCAAATTTGCTGGAAGAAGTTATAAGAGAGACCAGTATAAAAAGAATAAGGATTAGCTCTATTGAGGTAAATGAAATTGACAGCAGGCTGCTTGATATTTTAAAAAGAAATAACGGACGTTTTGCAAGTCACTTGCATATTCCTCTTCAAAGTGGAAGTGACAGAATTCTTAAACTGATGGGAAGGCCATATACTGCGGAATATTATTTTAGAAAGATAGGGATGATAAGCGGGATTTTCCCGGATATTGCGCTAACCACTGATGTAATGGTCGGCTTTCCTGGTGAAAGCGAAGAGGATTTCGCCAGGATGGTGAATATGATAGAAAGGATAGCTTTCAGTAAAATTCATGTTTTTAAGTTTTCAAAAAGAATGCATACGCCGGCTTACGGGATGGGTAACCAGGTCGGTGAAGAAATTAAATCCGAAAGAAGTAAGATTTTGAGGAATATAGGGGACAGACTAAGAAACAGTTATATCAAGAATCATATAGGAAAATTATTAAATGTTGTTTGTGAGGAAATGAATGTTGAAAATAGCACAGTAAGCGGGACCTCTGAAAATTATATTAAAGTTTATTTTCCAATGGATAAAGAAAATTTTCCTTCGCTAAAGGGTAAGATATTAAGGATTGCTGCAAATTCTGAATATAAAAATGGCCTATGGGGGATATTAAGTTAAGAGCGTGAACTACCTTTGGGCTAAAGACCCAAGGGCTTCCTGCTTCGCAGCTTCATCTAATGATGACAACTCCACAGGCTTTAGACGATAGACCCTACCGCCTTTGATATTTAACTCTCTTAATACTTGAGCTAAGATATTTTGACTGGCGTTTAAATCCCTATCTAATTCTGTTTGACATTGCGGGCATTGCCAATCTCTATGGGTAAGCGTTAATTCTTGGTTGACAAAACCACAGCAAGAACAGGTTTTAGACGAGGGGTAAAATCGTTTGGTTTTCACGACTTTACCACCGTATCTTCTAGCTTTGTACCCTAATTTTATTATGAACGAATACCAACTCTGATTAGATAGTGCTCTCGCTAAACAATGATTTTTAACCATTCCTTTAATATTCAAATCTTCAATCGCTATCAATTTATTTTCTTTACAAATCTTATCAGAAAGTTTGTGTTGAAAATCCTGGTTTTGATTATTAGTTTTTTCATATTTTTTGGCTAACTTTAATCTTGCCTTATTTCTATTATTACTGTCTTTCTTCTTTTTACTGACTTGTTTATGTAAAAATCTAATATTCCCTTCTTTAACTTTTGGGTTGTACTTTTCACCATTAGACAATACCGCAAAATCTTTAATTCCCAAATCAACCCCTAACCTATTATCTGATATTCTTTTCTTTTTTACTTCAAAATCTGTAGTAATTGAAACAAAATACCTGCCCGTTTTGGTTTTACTGACAGTAGCATATCTAATTTTACCTTCAACTTTTCTATGGATAATGGTTTTAATTCCTTCCTTAAATTTTGGCAAAACAGATTGGTCATCTTTTAACTTAAATGATTGAGGGATTCTAAATGATTGCCTATTTTTCTTACTTTTAAAATTTGGAAAACCACCTTTCTTTTGGAAAAACTTATTGTAAGTGGTATCTAAATCTTTTAATGTTTGCTGTAAAGATTGTGAATTAGCCTCTTTTAACCATTTATTTTTTGTCTTCAATTCCGTAAGCTGATTGGCACAGTCATAATAATTCAAGTGTTTTTTCTTTAATTCTTTTTCTTTAGCTTCTAAGTATATCTTGTTATTTAAATCTAAAAAGTAATTCCAAGTAAAGCGAGAACAACCAAACATAACGTTTAGTTTTTTTGTTGTTCTTTATTGGGAAGTAATTTAAATTTATAACTTTGCATATCTCTACTATAGTTTATGTTAATTTACATATCAAGGTTGCGAATTGCTTCACTTAAAAAGTATCCCAAACGGTATCGTTGCGTCATCTAAAGAAAGTATCTGAAAATTATTTAAAAAATTGGGATACTTTCCCTATATTTAAAAATATGATCTTCATCTTTAAAAATAGGGGGGTGGAAAGGATGCTGGCAATGAAGCACAGAAAAGCAGTGACAAGTGAGGTTCAGAACAGGTATGTAAAAGCTACTAAAAAGATAAAGACTATGATTTTAGATTGGTTTTGTACCACTACTGGATACAACCGGGTCTATGCAGCAAGGATACTGCGGCTAAAGGTAGGAAAAGTTATAGGATATGCAAGAATGGGCGGCAAGAAGATAAAATATGTTATTGGCAGAAAAAAGAAAACAAAAAGGAAAAGAGATAAAATCTACACCTATGATGTATTTTTAAAACTTAAAAAGATATGGGCAATCTTTGATTTTATCTG
>JAHIPJ010000232.1 GCA_018894445.1 Actinomycetota bacterium | reverse complement strand
TATTTTATTATTGATTGCTCTGATAAAACCGCACAAGTGCTATCAATATCAGGGGGATTCTTTGCTCTTAATGCAATATCTCCAAAATCCTCTATTTTAATGCCTCTGCGCATGGCATATTTTTCAAGCAATGCTCCGGTCCCAGCAGCACATGCATTATTCATTGCAAAATCAACAACCACGCCCTGGTTGATATTAATAAATTTTGAATCCTGACCACCAAACTCGATAATACTAAACTCTTTTTGAGGATAGACTGTTGTTATGCCTGCAGCCTGTGCAGTGATTTCATCAACAATATGTTCTTTAGAAGCCCCAACTATAAAACCGGTAAGCTGCCTTCCGCTTCCAGTTGTTCCTGCAACAACTTTCTCAATTTTATAACCCCTTTCTATAACCTGATTATATACTTTGTTTATAACATCTATTGCAGCCCCAACAGGGTCTATCTCTGTTCTCCTGTAGTGATAAGCAAGTAATCTAAACTTACCATTAATTTTCGCTATTAATGCAGCCTTTGTACTAACAGAGCCTATATCAATTCCTAAGCCAGCTAAAGGAACATCTGCACCATAAGGCCAATCTTCTTTTGGCTTCATAATTATGGATTTCTTGAGGATTAGAGGACCCTGTGATTCATAGTTAAAGGGTTTGGTCAATTTTTGCTCTAATTTTTTTATTATATTATTCAAATAAACCTGTTGACCATAAATTGCTGCACCAATTGCACCTATATGTAATCCTTGTTTTGGAATAATAACACTTTCAGAAGAGATTTTGCAAACATCTATTAGATGTTTAACAAAGACTTTACTAAGTGAGAGACCACCAATAAGAATAATCCTTCCTTCAGGTATTATTCCATTTGAGAGAATGGTTTTAAAACTATCTGCAGAGGCTCTATAAAGTGAAGCAGCCAATACCTCTTTTGGAGTTCCCTTTTGTTGCTGGTGCACAACATCAGATTCACGAAATACACCACATTTTGCAGAGAGCTTTATAGTTTTTTCAGTTTGATTAGCAACATTAGACAGCTCCTCTATTGAACCATATTCAAATCTCTTAGCCATATGCTCAAGCAATGAACCTGAACCAGCACCACATTTATCCTGTAAACAATTATGTTCTAAAAATAATCTTCCACTATTTTTATCTTTTCCAAATTCATAATATCTCTGATTGGAGGCTCCAATATCAATTACTGCAAATTCTTCATTTTCCTTAATGTCTAAATCAAGAAAGGCGATGCCCCCTTTAATTGTAATCGGTTCGCTTATCATTTGTTTTTCATTTAGAACATCTGCTAAAGAAATTGAATTAACCCCGGTTACACCAAGATAAGCCTCATTACTGTGTTTTGTGATAATTTCATCTAATGTTTCTTTTAAAGCATAAATTGGTTTTCCATTGATCTTTTTCAGATAAGTGGTGATATCTTTTCCATCTATCACAACTGCTTTTAAGTTATCAGAACCAATATCTATCCCAATTCTTTTCATATTAAGAGGGAATTTAAATTTAGATATAACTTTTTCTAAAATATTTTCCTTAATTTTTTCTTTCATAATATTATTCTATCGTTTTTTGCCTTTAGAGTAAAATTTAATCTAAAATTTAGTTTTTATTATTGTCTATTCTCAGCCTTTAGTAAAAAGCACCAAAATGGTGTGCTTTTACACAGAAGAATGTGTGTCAGGGGACGGTTCTTTGTCACACTTCAAGAATATTTACCTTATTGAATCGCCACTAGCGGTCAAAAAAATTAGTCTTTTTCAATTTTTCTACACCTTAATACTAATACGACAAAGGTTTTAAAAAATCCTTCTTTTTAAAAGAAAAAGTTTCTGGTTTTTGGATGGAAGGGGAAAGATAGATTCCCACTTTCGTGGGAATTACATATAGGGGAGTGGGAATTATGAACCCCTTATAAAATAGGCTTTTCACCTACATCTAAAATAAGCCATTTTAAGCGCTTATTTTAAAAAATATGACCAATCACCTTAACTCACCTCAAAAAATGCTGCTATGACAATATTTCGCTAAAACCCTTAT
>JAHIPJ010000214.1 GCA_018894445.1 Actinomycetota bacterium | reverse complement strand
CAACATCAAAATCTTTTGTAATTATTAAATCTGCTTTTGGCTTTAACGACTGAACAACCTCATGCTCTCTTTCCAGAACTTTTGATCTAAATTCATCAAATTTTTCTTTTCCCCTTAATATCTGCGCTTTCTTTGTGTCATGGTAGGTTAAATCAATAAAAACCTTTAAATTAACACTATGATTAATACGAAGTGAATACAGTCCCTCTAAAATAAGCACTTTAATTTCCTTAAAATCAGTTATAAGCTTATCCATTTGGTCTGTAAGTAAATCTAAGAATGGTAAAACCGATTTTTTACCTTCTCTAAATTCTTTAATATGTTTTTTGATAAGATCCCAATCATACTCTGTATAATTAATACTTTCTAGTCCCTTTGCTTTTCTCCATTCATAACGTTGCTTCGGGGGCATAGTGTAATAGTTATCTGTATGTAATATTTTGGCGAGAATTCCTTTATCCTTTAAGAATTGTGATATCAAATGTGCAACTTCCGATTTTCCAGAACCCGATTCTCCACTAAGGGCTATTATAAATTTATTTAATTTATTTCTTAAAATTCTTTCCACAATATTCTTTGCAACTTTTATATGTTTTTTTTGTATCAATAAAATATCACCATGCATCGATAAACTCCCTTTTCTAATAAAACAGTTTTTAAGACTTTATTTATACTACCTAAGCTTGGGGCCTACAGTTTTACTTCACCTTTTACTTATCCTTTTACAGACCCTGCTAAAATCCCGCGAACAAAGTACCGCTGCAGAGAGAAGAATAAGACTAATGGTAGTGCCATAGATATAAATGCAGCGGCAGTAAGTAAATGCCAATTCTGACCTAATGAGTTCACTAAGCTACTTAATCTCAATGTAAGTGGCGATACTTGCTCAGTTCCCCCCAGGTATATTAATGCAACAAGAAGGTCATTCCAGACCCATAGAAATTGAAAAATTGCAAGTGAAGCTAATGCAGGAATAGATAAAGGCAACGCTAAACGGAAGAAGGCAGTATGATGAGATGCTCCATCCAGGAAAGCTGACTCAAAAATATCTTTAGGAATGGAACCGAAGAAGTTACGCAGCAAAAATATAGCAAATGGGAGTCCATACCCGGTGTGTGCCAGCCAGATTCCATAAAATGTACCTGCTAATCCTAATCCGTTGTATATCCTTAGAATAGGAATCAGTGTCATCTGTATGGGGACAACCAATAAACCCACTACAACCACAAATAATACGTGTCTTCCCCGAAACTCCATACGAGCAAAAGCATATGCTGCAAATGCAGCAATTATTATAACAATAATTGTAGAAGGGATGGTTATAATCAAACTGTTAAGAAAGGCACGTCCCATTCCACTGGCGGTAATTACTTCAGTATAATTTTCTAATGTGTATTGGTTAAAATCAAGTAAATGCCTAAAAACCGTCCACCATCCTGAGGATAAAACATCGTTTCTATTTCTGAGTGAGCTTACGAGAAGCCCTAATGTTGGCATAAGCCACGCAAAGGCTATAAAGATAATAACAACGTGCAGTAGAGCTCGTGAAAATAAATTTGTTATTCTTCTATTCATCGCAAAGCTTCCTGTTCCCTGAATCGACGAACGTTAACTATCATTACCGGAATAATAGCTAATAATAAAATAACGGCAATAGCACTTGCACGTCCGAAGTTATGGAATTGAAACATCTCTTTATACATTCGGTTTGCAATAACTTCTGTATCGAATTGGCCATTGGTCATGACATAAACAATATCAAAAACCTTGAGTACGTTGATTACCATTGTCGTAGCGACAACAGCAATTGTTGGCTTCATTACTGGTATAATGATACGCCAGAAAACCTGTAATTCATTGGCCCCATCTACACGCGCTGCTTCTAATAACTCCTTTGGTATACCCTTATATGCTGCTGATAGAATAACCATGCAGAAACCCACCCATATCCAGATACCTACAAAGATTAGAGCAAAATTGTTTGTTATCTTATTGACCAGCCAACCAATTGGCTCAAAATTGGGAAATTTACTTAAAACTGCATTTAAAAATCCAATCTGAGGTGTACCTGCAGGCCTATATGCATACACAAATTTCCAGATAACCCCGGCACCTACAAAAGATATTGCCATTGGCAGGAAGATTATAGACTTAACAACTGTTTCATAGCGAACGCGATCGAAAAGTACCGCAAGAATCAAGCCCAGTGAAACTGTAAATACAGTAAAAACTACCAACCATAGAAGGTTGTTTCTAAATGCAATCAGCATGGGTTTTTTAGTAAAAGCAAATACATAATTGCTCAAGCCAATAAAACTCTCCGAGCCTTTATCTAAAAAACTAAGATAAAACGTGTTGATGATAGGATAGACTAAGAAAAACGCAAGTATTAATAATGCCGGCGCTATATAAAGCCAGGGCCATATATTTGCTTTTTTCATAACTATTTTTCCTTTAGCAATGAACTTTCTGTTTTTACACCAAGATAGTCAAGGTTAAGGCAATCCACAAATGTGGATTGCCTTAACACAATTTAAGGATATCAACAGCTATTTGTAAGCATCAACGGCACTATCCTCAATTTCTTCAAGAACAGTATCAAGATCTTCGCCACCTACATAATCCAGAGTACCTGACCAGAAGGATCCGGCACCAACGGCTGCAGGCATAAGGTCAGAAGCATCAAAACGGAAGACCTCGGCATTTACTACCATTTCAGCCATCTTTCTTGTGAGCTCGTCTGGATAAGCATCAAGACTAACTGCTTTATTAGGTGAAATAAATCCACCACCCTTAGCAGCCCAGATTTCCTGAGGTTGAGCTGTGGCAAGATACTTCACTAATTGCTGGACCTCTGGCGTATTATTGAACACAACTATTAAGTCAGCTCCACCTAAAACTGGTATTCCGTATGCTGGATCAATGGATGGGAATGGGAAGAAGTCATAATCATTACCAGCTACAAGTCCTTCTGGGAAAAAGCCTGTTATAAAGCTAGCTTGACGATGCATATAAGCTCCTGGAGGACTGGTAAATAATGAGGCAGGAGCGTCTCCAAAGTTAGTTGTAAGTGTACCTGTGGAACCACCATATTGGTACTCTTCATTACCAACTATTCCACCAAATACTTCCCAGGCATTTTTAACTGCTTCATCTGTCCATGATATCTCATGATTAACCCATTGGTCATAAATATCCGGTCCAGCTGTTCGGAGCATTATATCCTCAATCCAGTCAGTAGCAGGCCACCCACTTGCGGGCCCACTTTCAAAACCTATAGCCCAAGGGGTACTACCATCAGAAACAATCTGGTCAGACAATGCTATTAACTCATCCCATGTAGTAGGGATCTCATATCCAGCTGCAGAGAAAGCCGATGGATTGTACCAGATAAGACTCTTGTTTGCTACCTTATAGAAGATGCCATACAGAGTACCATTATAACTGGCTAAATCTAACCACGCCTGTGCGTAATTTTGATTCAATTCTTCCATATTCATGAATTGGCTAACATCAATAAGTCTACCGTCCTTAGCTAATTCATACATCTGACCTGGATTTGGCAAGATCGCCAAGTCTGGAGGGTTTCCAGCTTCCACTCTTATAGTAAGAACAGCTGCTAGATCTCGGGTACCTTCAAATGCCATACCAATACCTGTTTCATCCGTGAATGGGAAGACTGCTTCTTGAAAGTTTGTTAACTCGTCCCCTCCCCATGTACCAAGAACCGTCACGACTCCTTTTGATGGAGCTGCTTCCTCCTCAGCGGGTACAGCTTCTTCTACTGCTTCCTCTGCTTTACAGCCATATAATGAAAAAGCCGCAACCATTGATATACTTAATATCAACACTACTATCCATAATAATGATTTTTTCATTTTCAAATCCTTTCTTTGCAAAAACTTTCAATTATAAAAAATACATATAACTGTTTCTTTAAATCACCTCCTTTAATGCTTTACTTTCTACATCATTTCTGATAAGTTTTTTCCTGAGATTTGTTTGGGTTACACCTCTAATATAAGATTATATTAGTCATCCTGAACAAATCTCTTTTTATCGGGCACACATCACCTCCTAAAGATTGCTTGTTATTACAAATTTATATCTAAATTGCAGCCACAAGATCTTCTTATAATCATATCTGCCTCTAGAATAATTTTTCTATATTTTTTTTCTTTCTCTTCAATAATATTTATAAGAAGATTAACTGCGTTCATTCCTATATCAAATCCAGGCAAATTAATAGTTGTTAACGAAGGATCTACGTATTCAGATAGGTTTACATTATCAAACCCTACTAATGCTATATCCTGGGGTATTCGCATGCCTTTTTTTCTTATAGCATCCATAACCCCAAAAGCCACAACATCAGAGGCTACAAAAACAGCCGTAGGTATTTTTTTTAGAGACAATAACTTCTGCATAACTTTAAAACCACTTTGTGGTGTAAAATTTCCTACACCTACAAGCTCATTATTAAAATTTAT
>JAHIPJ010000213.1 GCA_018894445.1 Actinomycetota bacterium | reverse complement strand
GGTTGATGTAAAAAGGATTGTTGATAATAATTTAGCAAAATTTAATAATTTAAGAAAATATATTGCAAGAACAGTTCCTTAATTATTATAAATATTTAAAAAATAATAATGAAGCAAGCGCTTAGAAGTAAAACCACCAAAGATAGCATCTTGAAAGCAGCCGCGATATACCTTGCTGAAAAAGGATATAATAAAACTGATGTCGATGAAATCTGCAAAAAAGCCAGTGTAACTAAAGGTGCTTTCTACCATCATTTTTCAAGCAAACAGGAACTTTTTTTAGAAATGTTGGATTTATGGATGAAAAGGGTAGCCAGCCAACTGGACTTAAATGAACTCAAGCCAAAGAATACATTGGAATTACTTTTAAGTATCCCTGGGAAATTTAAGCCAGTTTTTGAAGAGGTGGACAGTCAGCTGCCAATTTTTTTAGAATTATATATTAAGAGTATCAGTGATCCCGAGTTAAATAAAATTGTATTAAAATCATATAATGATTTTTTAACTTTTTTTACAGTTACAATTAAGAAAGGCATCGGGGAAGGTTCCATTAAAAAGGTTAACCCGGATGATGCAGCTAAAGTTCTTTTCTCGTTAACCATAGGTTTGCTGATGCAAGGTTTACTCAATCCTGAAGGTGAAGATTGGGTTGAACTATCCAAAAAAAGTATAAGATTGATCCTTGCCTCCAATGAATCTTTAAAGCTGGATAACAGGTAAATAATCTTTCCCTTATCTTTAAATTTATTTCACCTGATTAATTATACCTATAACAATGAAATTACAGTAATATTTGCATTTTTATGGCTATTTAAATGTCTCAATAAAAATATTTCTATTTAGAAAATAATAAAAAACCTTAATGAGTTATAAGATTTTTTATTTTAGTTTTTTTATTTTATTTTTTATTTTAGTTATTGACTTTTATAAATACATACATTAAGATTGTATAAAATTATTTATTAAATTTTTATAAAAAAGGGGGTGTAAAATGATTAAAATCATACCTATCATCATTGGAATAATACTGGCCATACTGGGTATTCTTGCCTTAATTCCGGCTATAAATATACCGGCACTCTGGTTTGCAATAATAGTGTTAGTACTCGGTCTTGCAATTGTTATTTTAGGTATTGTAGATAAAAAAAGAACTGATTAAGCTAAAAAATAAATATTTTATGTGCTAGTATCTACCGAAGTTTCAAATTAAGTTTAAAGTAAGACCTCATTAAAATTTTTATGGGGTCTTATTTTTTTATTATTTATTAAAGTTCCAGCTATGCTTTCTAAAGTTGCGTAAGTTTTATAGAATTTATATTACCAAGTACTTCATACCTTTATCCTAAATGTAGATTTTGATAAATCTTTTTCTTCTTTCGGGGATTCTTCTAAAACTATTTCTTCAACTTCTTTTTTAGGCTCTTCAATAAGGCCCTCCTCAATGGTTTTTTGTGCTGGTTCTTCTTTAATTTTGGAAGTTTGTAGAGGAATTAGATTTTCTGCAGTTACAACCCGAAAGATACTTTTAGAGGCTCAAAGAAATATTCGAAAAAAGCTATCTTCCGAAGCTATCCTGCGTTTTTATAAAGAAATAGCCAATCTTAATCCAGAGATTATTCGACCACCAACTAAAGAAAGGCTGAGCCAGTATGATGACATTATTGCTTTAAAGGATCGCCATGTTCTTGCGAGCACCCTGGAGGGAAAAGCTGCTTTTCTTATTACTCTGGACCGAAAACACTTTCAGACAGAAGTTATAAGGAAGGCAAACCTACCTATAACTATTATGACTCCTAAAGAGTTCTTAGAATTGGTAAAAAAATATTATTGATTTAATCAATCTATACTGCCTAACATACTAACTATATAAATAAAGCTTTATTACTTTTTAATTTTAAAATCCAGCACTCTTCCTTCCGGGCCGGTTACATCAACTGTCACTTCATCTCCTTCTTTTATTCCACCATCTAAGAGTTTCATAGCCAGCACATTCTGGACTTCATTCTGTATTACTCTCTTTAACGGTCTGGCTCCATAAACAGGATCAAACCCTTCTTTTGCCAGAATCTTTTTAGCCTTATCTGTTATATCAAGGCTTAACTTCTTACTTTTTAAAATCTCTTTTAATTTTTCAACCTGAATCTCAACAATTTTTGTTATCTCATCAATTCCCAACCGGTGAAAAATGACAATATCATCCACCCTATTTAAAAATTCTGGTTTGAAGCTGTTCTTCATTGCTTCCGTAATTCTTCTTTTCATTTCTTCTTCATCTTTATCCCCTAATTCGGTTATCCACTGGCTGC
>JAHIPJ010000212.1 GCA_018894445.1 Actinomycetota bacterium | reverse complement strand
ATTATATTTACTTATTTATATAAATGACTATATAAGCCTTTCGGCAGAATGTCAAGTGAAGCCTTTCATCCCCCAGCTATCGCAAGGGGACTTCCCGGCTTGTAAGTTAAAACATGAAAAAATGATATACTCTGATATTACAAGTATTAAAAATAAAAAAAATGGAGTATGCGATAGAGCAGGAAGCCTAAATAATTTTGTCAGGAAGATATTTGGCCTGATTTTAAGCAGGTTTAAATACGGGAAATCATATTTAATTTAAAAATCCACATAATCATCACGGCTATAATCATCAAAATCATCTAATTGGCCGGGTTTTACCGGAGGCGGCCTTTTTCTCCTAAACTCATATCTTCCTGTGATCAATTTTTAAATCATTTATATTCAATTAATTTTTACAGGATCTAATATTTAATATTTTTGTGTATTTACATATATAATTATACAATAATAAACTCCGTGTCCACAAATAATGCCACAAATAGGGTTTACTTTTATACAATATATATCTATAATATACCTTACTATGTTACATATTAGTAATATATTATGGTTTACTTTAGGATTTCAGAATAAATGCGTTGTTATATAGAGGCGAAATGTTTGACCGGACAATAGTAAAAGAGTTAGAAAAATGGGCAAAAAAAGCTCGTAGAAAACCTTTAGTCCTGCGTGGTGCCCGGCAGGTTGGCAAAACAACAGCAGTTGAGATTTTCTCAAAGCAGTTTGATCAATATATATATTTAAATCTTGAAATTTCTTCAGACCGCAAGATATTTGAAAAAGACTATACAATTGAAGAGCTTATTCAGGCGATCTTTTTTGAAAAAAACAAAAAGAAAATCAAGGGGAGGATCCTGATATTTATTGATGAAATACAGAATTCTCCTAATGCGGTTATGATGCTACGATATTTTTATGAATCAGCTAAGGATTTTTTTGTCATAGCGGCAGGCTCTCTCCTGGAGTCTCTAATAGATAGGCAAATTAGTTTTCCTGTTGGACGGGTTGAATATCTTTATATGAAACCGTTAACCTTTAATGAATATATAACTGCAACGGGGGAAAGTTCTTCATTAGAAGTCCTTAAGCAGATCCCTTTTCCTGATTTTGCTCACGAGAAATTACTAAAGCAATTTTATCAATATACACTAATTGGAGGAATGCCAGAAGTGGTGAGCGTTTATTGCCAAACTCAAAATGTAGTTGAACTAAAACCAGTTTATGAAAGCCTTTTGCGGTCATATCTTGATGATGTGGAAAAATACGCCCGAAACAATACTCTTGCCCGTATAATGCGCCATGCTATTGAAAGTTCTTTTTATTCTGCCGGAAGCAGAATCCGTTTTGAAGGGTTTGGCCGGTCCAGTTACAGATCACGGGAGATGTCTGAAGCGCTAAAAACACTTGAAAAAGCAATGCTTATTTATTTAATGTATCCAACAACAGAAACCAGTCTTCCCATTGAAGCTGATCATAAGAAATCTCCCAGACTGCACCTTATTGACACAGGACTGGTCAATTATTTTGTTGGGCTGCAAAAAGAACTTTTTGGCACGCAAAATCTAAATAGTGTTTATGAAGGAAAAATTGCAGAACATATAGTCGGGCAGGAATTGCTTGCAGAAAGCCAGACTTTTACTAGGAAAGTACAGTTTTGGGTCAGAGAAAAAAAACAGTCAAATGCTCAAGTCGATTATATTGTCCCGTTTGAAAGCTATGTGATACCAGTTGAAGTAAAAACAGGAAAAGCCGGCCGTCTGCGTTCAATACATGAGTTTGTTGACCGGGCGCCGCATAATTATGCAGTAAGGGTGTATTCTGGCAAGTTGAAAGTCGATATTGTTGAAACTCTTAAGGGAAAGAAGTTTTTTCTTTTAAATCTTCCTTTTTACTTAACAGGAAGACTCAATATCTATCTGCATTGGTTTTTAGAGGAAGTGATTAAATAATATGTGGCTGCTGAATTTATTGCCTTCAGGTCATATTTCCTGTCTTTGATCTTATTTAAACTGGGGCGTCATCTCAAAATAGCCATCATCTGCATGGTTTAAAAGATTATTTTTATCTGATATATAATAAGGTATAGTGTTTTATACCTGGGAGATCCATAAGCATAATATTTATTCTTTAATTATAAACGGATATCTAGTTTAATTATAATCTGTATTCTTCTATTTCAATAATTTCTAAATATTCTCAAGGACAATTAATGTGTTTTATTGAATAAAGTAGTAACCTTATTCCTTATTTGCTATAATTCATAAACAAATATCTGTATTGCATTTTTATAAAACGCATAATATAAATGAGGTGATCGAATGGCCAAGCCTACCAAATATGCAACCCTGATTTGCACAATTGTAAGTATTCTTGCACTTATAGGTATTGTTATAGGAATATGGTTATCCAAACCACTCATAATAGTTATTTTTCTAATTCCTGCCGCAGCCTATGAAGTTTATAGGACTGAAGGACCTTCAACAGTATGGGCATCCTGGATTTTGCTTATAGTACTGATTCTTGAGATAGTATTAATTGTGGCAAATATCAACTTTGATCTGGCATCTTTTTTTGGAGAAAGTGAAAAAGTTGTGGCGGGTTATACCGTCCCATTAGGGGATATTAAAATAGTGGGACCCATTGTTATAGCTATTTTGTCCATAATACTTTTTGTGAGAACCCGCGGCCGCTACACAAAATGGCTGGCAGCAGTAATCTTCATTACCTGTTTTGTTATTGTATATGTAATAAATCCGGAGATATTTAAAAATCTGCTTGGCCTGGCTGTAGTTAAGGGTATTGAAGGTATTTGAATAAATTTTTTATAAATGAAAATTCTAAAATTTGTTTCAAGTATTAACTAATCCATAAAATCCATACTCACCGTATAAAAAAGGAAGATATATCAATCGGTATCTTTTGTCTCCAAATCTGTACGCCACATTGCCTGAGCTTTTTTCCAGTGAAAGGCAAATAGTGGAATTGCTATAACCGCCAGAAGTATTCCCCTCAGTAAATCTTTAAATGCTATATCTTTTTCACTCTGAAGAGAGGCATTCAGTTCATCTTCGGCTAATTGGTCTATTTCCTTCTTGGATAGGTCTTGGTATTGATCTGCTGAATACATAGGCATTATGCTGGACTTTGTCATATATGTTGTTGGTTTTACATAATTGATAGCACCAGTATAGACAGTAATTATTCCTACTATAAAAATTATGATGGCAATAATGCATACGATATATAAATAAATCTCTCTAAAATAAACTCTCCTTGCCATTTCTAACCTCCTTAATTATAAAAACCTGCTAAATATTGTACTTTAAAACTGATTAAATTCCAATTTAAAAGATGACCTTAAAAAAATGTGGCTATAAAAATCGGGGGGAAGTACCGTTTTTTTAATTATGTTCCCATTAAGAATTATAAAAATCTGTGTATTAGAGCTTTATTCCCATAACTGTCTTGGTCTCACTTAGGGTTGTAACCTTAATTTATGAAGGAGAAACAGAAGATGGAACAGATTTAGTCTTATTAGT
>JAHIPJ010000211.1 GCA_018894445.1 Actinomycetota bacterium | reverse complement strand
TATATAAGAGAGTATGACTTAAAAAAACAAGATCTGGATTTAATGTTATTGGTTAAATTAAGGAGTTGACAGATGCAGATGTTTGATTTTTTCTTAAATGTTATTGGCAGAGATATGGGTATTGACCTGGGAACAGCTAATACTCTTGTATATGTGAAGGGTAAGGGGATAGTTCTAGATGAGCCTTCTGTTGTGGCTATTGATAAAGAAAAAAAGAAGATACTGGCAGTAGGGAAAGAGGCCAAAAGAATGGTGGGAAGAACTCCTGAGAATATAGTAGTGGTTAGACCACTCAAGGATGGAGTAATTGCAGATTTTGAAACCACAGAAAAAATGATCAGGTATTTTATCCAAAAGGTTCATAAGAATGTAGCTTTTGCCAGACCCAGAATTGTTATTTGTGTTCCTTCAGGAATTACTCCAGTTGAAAAGAAAGCAGTTATTGAAACCACTGAACAGGCTGGAGCCAGGGCGGCTTATATAATTGAGGAGCCTCTGGCTGCGGCAATAGGTGCAGGTCTGCCTATTGATGAACCTACCGGCAGTATGATTATCGATATAGGAGGAGGAACTTCTGAGGTAGCAGTTATATCTTTAGGGGGAATAGTTGTCAGTAAATCACTCCGGATTGGTGGAGATGAGATGGATGAAGCTATAATCTATTATTTAAAAAAGGAACACAACCTGTTTTTAGGTGAAAGAACTGCTGAAAAAGTAAAAATAGAAATCGGGTCTGCTTTTCCTCTGGAGAACGAGGAAAAAATGGAAATAAACGGAAGAGACCTGGTAACCGGACTTCCCAAGACAATTATTATCACCAGCCAGCAGATAAGAAAGGCATTAGAGAAGACATTGAATGATATTGTAAATTCTATTGTTGAGGTACTGGATATTACACCTCCGGAACTTTCTTCAGATATAATGGAAAGAGGTATATTTTTAGCAGGAGGGGGCTCATTACTTAAGGGATTAACCGAAAGAATCAGCAGGGAAACGCATTGTCCGGTTTACCTGGCTGAGGATCCACTGGCGGCAGTAGCTATCGGAGCAGGAAAGTGTGTTGAGGATTTTAGTACTTTGAAGAAATATCTCAAGTTTTCAATATAGCTGATTTTATATTCAACCTATAATATTTACTGATTGTGATATTAAATAGAAGATTTAGAAACTTTATTGTTCTGGCTATAATAATTGTTTTATGTCTGGTAGTTATTACTGTAAGTTTTAGGCAATCCGACTTAATTAATAATATCAAAGTTAAGACTGTTGATTTTTTCAAACCTATCCAGGAGAAGTTTTACTCTTTCTTTAGCCCTGTAACACGTTTTATAAATTCAATTAGAGATTATATAAATTTAAGGGAAAAGTATTTAAATCTTCAGAGGGAAAATTCAGAATTAAGAAGAGGATATAGTGAGAATATAAATCTAAAGGTTGAAAATAATTCGTTGAGGAAGCTGCTGGGTATAGAACTAAGAAAAGATTATGCAACTATACCTGCAAAAGTAATAGGTTATTATGAAAGCAAGTGGCAGTCTGAAGTTGTTTTAAATGTCGGCAGGAGCGATGGAGTACTGGAAGGGATGGGAGTCATTGATGAGAATGGGTTGATAGGTGTGGTTATAATAGCTGGAAATGATTCATGCAACGTGAGGCTTATTAATGATCCCCGGAGCAATATCGGAGTAAGAATTTTATCTTCAAGAAAACTGGGAATTATTCAGGGGAGCCAGGATAAAAAAATTACATTGAATTATATTTCCAGTGAAGAGCCGGTATTTAAAGGTGATATAATAATTACATCGGAATTTGGAAATTTACCGGGTGAGATTCTGGTAGGACGGGTAAGCAAGGTAACGAAAAATATGGGTGATCCATATAAGGCAATTGAAATTGAACCTTTTGTTGATTTTAAAAAAATAGAGTATGTTCTGGTGATAAAAGAATAAAATACCACCTATAAACTATGAAAACCTTTTTTAGAATCTTGCATTTCTTTATACTAATAATTTGTTTACTGCTGCAAATAGTTTTTTTTGAAAACTTGAAGTCATTTTCTGTAGACTTTGATTTAATTATGGTAGTTATAATAGCAATCACCCTTTTTGACGGTGTTTTTTGGGGTATGCTATTTGGATTTATAGTCGGAATGGTATTGGACATTATGGTGGGTAGTATTGTGGGGATAAGCGCATTTATTTATTCTATGAATGCCTTTATGGTAGACAGGCTAATTACAGCTGGATTTAGATATAAACTCCTGACTTATTCTTTTATTGTTTTCCTGATTACGGAAATAAATATTTTAATAGTAAGTTTAATCCGCTATTTATTTAATTTTGATAGTAATTTATTAAGAATGGGGTTAGAGCTGGTAACAAAGCCAGTTTGTAATATTATTTTAATGTTTATTATCTTTCCTATTATAAGTTCTGGTACGAAGAGGGAGATAGAACTTGGGTTCAAATATAAAAATAAGATTTAGAATAATTCTCTATCTGCTGGTAATGATATTGATAGTGCTTATTTTAAGGCTATACTTTTTGCAGATAATGAGTGGAGAGCTGTATGCGGAATTGGCATCTAAGAATATTACCAGGGAAAAAACAGTGGCAGCCCCCAGGGGAAATATTTATGACCAGAATGGGAAACTGATAGTTGGTAGTGTTCCGGTTGCTGCGGTGGCTGTAGAACCCCATATTGTTTTAAAGAACGAGAATGTAATGAAGGCACTCAGTGATTGCCTGGATATGTCTTACCAGGATATAAAAGAAAAACTAGAAAAAAGCGATGTATCTTATATTGATAGAGTTATTTTAAAACAGGATATAGATACTGCTACTATTATATATCTTAAAGAGAACAGCAGTAAATTTCCGGGAGTGGAAGTGGTTGATGTTTACCTCAGAAAGTATAATTTTGGTGTTCTGGCATCACATCTGTTGGGATATACCGGGGAGATTAGCGAGGACATGCTGAAGTCAGAAAAATATGGAGATGGTTATGAGGGTGGAGACCAGATAGGACTTACCGGACTGGAAGAAACTTATGAGAGTCTGCTTAAGGGTAAAAAGGGTAAAATAATATATGAAGTTGATCCTTTAGGGAGACCGGTAAACATACTGGAAGAAACTGGTCCAATTAGCGGAAATGATTTGTACCTGACTATTGACATCGATTTACAGAGAGTTGTAGAGAAAATTCTTTATCAGTCTATACTAGAGGTAAGACAGAAAAAGATTAAAAATACCGACGAGTGTTATAATGTGCCGGGGGGAGCAGTGGTGGTACTCAACCCCCAAAATGGCCAGGTGCTTGCCATGGCCAGTTATCCTACCTTTAATCCGGAATTATTTGTTGGTGGGATATCACAAACTGATTGGGATAATTTGAATGATCCGGAAAATTATTACCCTCAAATTAATAGAGCGGTTATGTCTTCTTTTCCTCCAGGTTCGGCAATAAAAATAGTCCCGGCTTATGCAGGGCTTGCAGAAGATATAATCAGTGAAAGAAGCAGGTTGAATTGTGCCGGGGTGTGGCTGGGACTGGGGAAAGATTTTCCAAAAAGTTGCTGGTCAAGTCATGGAAGTCTTGATATCAGAGGGGCTATTAAAAATTCCTGCGATATTTATTTCTATCAGGTGGGATACGGGCTTTTTACGAAATATAATAATATGGAAGAACTTCTTCAAAAATATTTAAGGATTTTTGGGTTTGGCTCGTTGACCGGAATTGATCTGCCTTATGAGGATAAGGGACTGGTTTCAGATAAGGAATGGAAAAAAGATTATTTTAAAGATCAGGCAGGATATTCTGTCTGGTTTCCAGGGGATACCGTCAATATGGCCATAGGTCAGGGAGATTTGCTTGTTACCCCCCTTCAGATGGCTCAGGCTTTTTCAATCCTGGCAAATCGTGGAATACAGTACACCCCTTATATAGTTAAAGAGATCAGGGATACTGAAGGCAATTTGTTTCCAGATAATTCAAGAGAGGAATATAAGGATTTAAAATTAAACGAATATTTTATTGAAATCATAGAAGATGGCCTGGTTCAGGTAGTTGGACCTGGTGGAACTGCTGCCTATAGCTTCAGAAATTTTCCATTGGATGAAATACCGGTAGCGGCAAAAACCGGTACTGCAGAATTCTATGGAAGACAGGACTACGCCTGGTTTGCAAGTTATGCTCCTGTGGGTAGCCCTGAATATGTCATAGTGGTAATGCTTGAGGAGGCTGGTTCTGGTGGAAGCAATGTGGCACCTATTGTAGAAAAAATATACAGGTATTTATTTAATATTGATTAAAAAATAATTATAAAATTGTAAATGATAAAAAGAAGAAGAAAAAAAGATTTTGGCGATTTTGAAAGTCTTGACAAAGAGAAGAGAGCGGTAAGATTTGATTTTATATTATTTTTTCTGGCGCTTGCTGTCTCTTCCTTCGGGGTTCTAATGATTTACAGTGCAACAAGAGAAACTCTGCCAGGAGGAGTGACTGACCCTCAATATTATCTTAAAAGGCAGGCAATCTGGCTGGCAGCCGGAATTGTTATATGTATTGCAGTTCAATTTATAAATTATAGAAAGATTCAAAGATACTGGTGGCTAATTTTTATTATAGGCATTTCTTTTCTTGCTGCTGTGTCTCTTTTTGGTTATGAGGTGCATGGATCAAAAAGCTGGATAGATTTAAAATTCTTTACGATTCAGCCTTCGGAATTTTCAAAAGTTTTTATGGTGATATCTCTGGCTGCTGTTATGTCAAAATGGAAAGGTGAAAAAGTATACCAGGTTACATTTAAAAAAGTTGCCATTTCATCGACAGTAGCTCTTATATTTGTAATATTGGTCTTACTGGAACCGGATTATGGAACTGCCTTAATGTATTTTATAGCCTACTTAGGCTTGTTATTTTTATCCGGAGCTAATTTTCTTTATTTACTGTCAATACTGGGACTGACAGCGGGGGGATTTTTTATAGCTCTTAAGGCCGGGCTAATAAAGCAATATCAACTTGATAGGATTCTTGTCTTTTTAAAGCCAGATGTATCAAGCGAAGGTGCTGGCTATAATTTATATCAGTCAAAGTTAGCAATTGGCTCCGGCGATTTTCTGGGAAAGGGCCTTTTTCTGGGAAAACAGACAAATCTAAGTTATGTCCCGGCACACCATACTGATTTTATATTTTCCGTTATTGGAGAAGAACTGGGATTCCTGGGGGCTGTTCTGGTATTGTTGGTTCTTGGTGTGATTGTCTGGCGATGTTTTTATATAGCCTCAAATTCTTCTGATAGTTTTGGCATGCTTCTGAGCTCTGGAATAGGTTTTATTATCCTATCGCAAGTGGTTATAAATATAGGTATGACCATAGGCTTAATGCCTATAATTGGAATCCCTCTGCCTTTCTTGAGTTCTGGAGGTTCTAGCCTTATAAGCATGTTTCTGGGTATTGGTCTTGTAGAAAATGTTTATATATGGAAAGAAGTAAGAAAAGACTATGAAATAGCTTATCAAGAGCTAAAATAATCTTTAGGAAAATTAAATATGAATAAAATTAAAAAGCTGGACTTTGACCTGCTTGAAAAACTTTTAAAAGACATTGAAAAGCCGGGCAGGTATATAAATAATGAAGTTGGGGCCAGGAGCAAAAGCCTGGAACCAGCCAGTGATTTTTACAATTTAATTTCTATGGCTCTTGTATTTCCGGATATATATGAAATTGGTATGTCCAATCTGGGGCTTCAGATTTTATATGACATTGTAAACAAACATAGAGATTTTACAGTTGAAAGGGTTTTTTCTCCGTGGATAGATTTTGAGAAGAAACTTAGAGAGCAAAACGTAAAAATATTTTCACTGGAAAACAGAATATTTCTGGATTGCTTTGACCTGATTGGATTTACTGTCCAGCATGAGCTTCTATATACTAATATATTAAATATACTGGACCTTGGTGGAATAAATATAAACTCAAGGCACAGAAGAGACAAATTTCCACTGGTATGTGCCGGTGGTCCTACAGTTGTAAATCCACAGCCCCTTTCAAGATTTATGGATTTTTTTGTTGTCGGAGATGGTGAAGAAGTAATTATATCTATTCTGGAAAGAGTTAAAATTTACAGGAATAATAATAAAGATAAAGAATGGTTTTTAAAAGAGATCAGCAAGCTGGATGGAATATATATTCCGGGATTTTACAAATTTCACTACTTTCCTGATGGAAGTATTGAAAGTATCAAGCCGGGTAGAAAAGTAAGAAAGGCGATAGTGGAAGACTTAAATAAATTTGAAATAGTCCAGAATCCTATAATACCTAATATTAAACCTGTACACGACAGATTTGCAGTAGAGATTATGAGGGGCTGCGGGAGGGGCTGCAGATTCTGTCAGGCAGGCATAATTTATAGACCGGTGCGGAAGAGAGAAGTTGAATCTCTAATCAGGCAGAGTGCTGCAGGAATTAAAAATACAGGTTACG
>JAHIPJ010000210.1 GCA_018894445.1 Actinomycetota bacterium | reverse complement strand
GATAAACTCATATTATTTTTTTTAGCATATACTTTTGCAGCTTCAATTACTTTGCTATCCAGGGTTAGTGTTAATTTTTTTACCATATTAATCTCCATTAAATTCTTACACGTATTAATATAGTATAATCCACACGTGTTTGTCAACTTTTAAGAAAAAATGAGATAACCAAAGAACTGGACGACACTCTCCATAAAAAGATTAAAAGCGAGTTTTTCAAAGACATAGCACAGGGAAAAATTAAAACATATAGTGTTTTGTCTGGGACAATTATTGAGGCAATACATCTGATAGATCAACGGTATGTGACCCTTATTGACTCGCTGCAATTAGGTGAGCCAAATTTACCCCCAAACTTCATCATGGGTTAGTGATTTATCTTGAGTTTATCAGTTAATTCCTCGAAAACCGCATGAATACTGGAAAGTTTGTTTAAAAAAGTGCATATTGCCACTACATCTCTTATTTAGAGCCTAAATTCATCAACCGGGGTAATATTTTGGGGTGGTTTAATCTTTAGTATGAGAAGTATTTTCTTTGCTAGATCACTTGATTTAGTTTTAATAAAATATTTTCTGCCATTTAAAGATACTTTTGCAAAGTTTAGTGAATTTATTGCTTCTCTAATTTTTTCAGGAGAAGCTTCCTCTCCGGATTTTTTTAATCTAAACTCTAAATTTCTTTCAAGGAGAAAAGCTAAAAAGCAGATAACAAAATGACCCTTAATTCTTGGCTCGGTCCAGTGGAATATAGGTTTTACCTCAAGAGTAGATTTCATAATACGAAAGGACTGTTCTATCTTCCATAAGCTATGATATGCATCCATTACTTTTTCTGGGTCCAGTTCCATATCATTTGTCTGTATCCCGTAGTAGCCATCAAACCTCTGATCAGCTAAAACAGCTTCGGTATCAAAAATCCAGTCAGAGTCTTTGGAGATATCTTTTATGTATTTTTTTCCGCCCCTTTTATTAAATTGCCTTATCTTGGCTTTGTTTTTTAGTAGGGCACCGGCTTTTTCTATAAGTCTTTCCCTGTCAGCCCTGTCCTTTTTAGCCCGTTTTTCTGAATAGGTTATGATAAGTTTTTCAGCCAGCTCATATTTTTTACCATCAGCCTTAAATTCATTTATCCAGTCAATTACCTTGTAGCGGACAGTATCGTAAGTGCTTTGGGTTTTTGTATAATCCCCTGCAAATATTAAATCTTTTATCTTTTTACTTGCACTTTTTATGCGTGAAGCAAAGATATACTTATAGCCACGATCAGAGATCATTTTTAAATTTAGTTTAGAATTTATTCCCTTATCAGCAACAATTATGACTTTCCTTATCCCAAAACGGCCCTCCATGGCCTCCAGTGCAGCTTCAAGTGTTTTGCCGTCAAAGGTATTGCCAGGAAAAAGCTCATAACCAATGGGCCGGCCATGGCAGTCAATAAGTAGTCCAAGTACTACCTGTACTTTCCCTGGCTTTGAATCTTTTGAAAAGCCAAAGTCTTTTAAGGTGTCAGCTCTTACACTTGAAAAAGAAAAGGTGGTTACATCATAAAATACAATATCAACTTCCATATTAAATAGATTTCTATTTACTAGATACATCTCTTCTTCTAAGTGCTCTTTATGTTTTGCTAAGATATCAAGTGAGCGGTAAAGCTCATTTAACTCTACCGGAGAAAGATTGGTATATCTGTCCTGGCCTACGTAGGTAGCAAGTTTGCTTTTGGGGGCTAGTAGGTGGTTTGCTACCATTAAAAAAGAACTTTTAGATAAGTCAAACTGGGTTTTGCCCTTCTTTTTAATCTTAGCTAAGATACTGTCCAGTCCAAACTGTTCCCAGATCCTTTTATATACAATATATCCCCAGTTTGATATTTCTGCTTCTGATATATCATCTAAGTTTGTTACACTTTTTGCTTTTGATATTTCAAGCAACCTAAAAGCCAGATTTTGAAAGCTTGGATTGCCCTCGATACTGTCCAGTCTTCCAAGATTAAATAGTACAGTGTGTTTTATTTTACCGCCTTCTCTGTGTGAACTTACCATTTGGCAGTATTTATGATTACCTGATTTTGTAATCTTAACAAACATGAGTATATTATACTACTATATCTACTATAATACAAGTATATATCAAATATATTTAATATATATTGCCACTACAATTTTAGGGTGTTAAAATCAAGAATGCCCATTTTATGGGGTTTTTGAGGGTTTTTGGTGGTTAAAATAGCCTCTAACTGATAAACTCAAGGAAGATGCTTCCATACCGCAGAGTATCTCATCATTTCTATAGCTATTAAGTTTTGACAGCAGTTTTTCCATGCCATCCCTTGTGTTTTTGATGCTAAAGGGACTTGTTAGCTTACTGCCATCTTTATCAACTACTGCGACTCTGGAACTGTCTTTGGCAAGGTCAATGCCCACATATACTTTCTGATTCATGGATCTTCCTTTCTCTTATGAAATGATATTTCCGCCAAGCGGCTTCTTATCTCTTTGGACCAATAACAAAGCCTCGTTATAATTGGTGCTTAAATAATTTAAGCCCAAATCATTCTAATCATTGTTTGAAGGTCAGAGCAAGAAAGCAAAAGTCTTTAGGAATTGGTCTACCAGATAGCAGCCAAAAGCAAGTTCCATTTGTCTTTCCGCTTAGCTCATTTGGTGTATTAATCTATTGTAATTTAGGATGTCTTATAAATAAACTATTTATTATTATCTTATTATACGAGCAAGTTCTTATAAATACTGGGTAATTTTTTTGGCTACTGTAGCTGCTGAAATATCAGCAGTTTTGCCCACTCATTCCCTTGCAGGCTTGGGTACTTATCAGGGAGTATTTGCTCTTGCATTTATAATATTGGGTTTCAGTGAAAAATTTCTATTATAGTCGGATTTAGCTACCATATTATAAATTTGATTTTTACCTTAGCGTGGTGTCTTATAGCAATGATTATATTAAGCCTACCTTTTTACAAGATAAGGAAGACTGAGAGTGAAATTAGCTAGTTATCTACAAGGAGCATATATCTAAATTAGCGGTAGAATATTAGATGTTAGAATTATTATTTTGAAGAAGTTTAATAGTAGATAGTGTAAATTTTATAGGTTTTTATAGTGCTATGATATAATTACTATGGAGAATTTAAAAGAATTATATTTCCTAATATCTGTCTTATAATCATACCAAAAATAGGATAATCTAAAATGACGAGGCAAGAAAATGATCGAACAAACTAAAGGACAGATTGAGTCTCAGATTAGCGAAGCAATAATCAAGTTTGAGAAAGAATATATGGGCAGAGGTCCTATGGAGACCAAAACCTACATTATAAAAGATATGATTTTTATCCGGTTGAAAGGCGTTCTTACACCTGCGGAGGAACAACTGGCCAAGACTGCTGATGGTTCGGAGTTGATAAAAAAAACACGAATTCAACTACTTGAAGGGGCAAGGCTTTTATTAGAAAATATTATTTCTGGTATTACAGGTTACCAGGTAAAAAGCCTACATACAGATATTAGTACAAAAACCGGAGAAAGAATTATTATTTTTATATTGGAGCAGAATTTAGAAGAGAAGCTTAAAAACTAAAAACCTGTTGCCTCATATAAAAATATATCTGAAACCAATACAGATTTATAAGAATATACAGTCAGTAAAATAGATATACTACCTGTAGATATCTCTCTGTGCCAATATAAGTGAGACACTTCCCCCCAAATAATTTAAAGTAGGGCGGGAAGGAGAAACGTAAATGGAAAAGAAAAAAGTCATGGTTATGAACCTTAATCAAAAAGTTGAGGAAATGGAAGGATCCCGTAGGGCGACTGGAATTTCCTCAACTGTCGCTTCACGCGGGTATCGGGGCATACCTGTTGTTCCCGATACCGAGGTTCCCGAGAAAGCAACCCGTCGGAGTTTCACGGCAGAATATAAACGCCGTATCCTCAGGGAGGCCGATGCCTGCAAGGAGCAAGGGCAAATTGGCGCCCTTCTGGATGGTGGCAGTTATCTTT
>JAHIPJ010000209.1 GCA_018894445.1 Actinomycetota bacterium | reverse complement strand
TAGTATTATAGCTGCCTTTCCATTTTGATTTTTAAATGTGTATATAATATAATTTCTAAAATTGGCAATTTTTGTTTCATATTTTTAGCTCTTTAGCCTGGTAGTTATAATATCTTATAGTTTAAAGGGTTGCAGTTTTAATAATGAACAACCAAAAAAAATATTTGATAAAGTTACTTCCCGGCGGTAAGTCTATCAAAGTTTCCACGGATTATAATTTAAAACAAGCAATACTTGACACCGGGATCAATATTGATTCCTCCTGTGGCGGTGTGGGCACCTGCGGGAGATGTAAGGTACGGGTAAAGGAAGGAAAAGTAAATACTAAAAAATCCAAGTTTATATCCTCAAAAGAAAAAGAAAATGGTTATGTACTTTCGTGTCTATCTAAGGTAGAAAGCGATTTAATTGTTGAAGTACCCAGGCAGAAGAAAGCTGGGGTTAAAATAGAAAAGGGCAGATTTGCGGATATAGAATCTAAAATATATGCTGATATCAGCAAGGACGAGCTTGCATCTGTTGAAATAAAACCCTGGATAAAAAAGGGGACTATAGTTGTTGAAAAACCATCACTTAGTTATGGAACCAGTGACCTTTTCAGGCTGAAGAAAAGCATCAGGGAAAATTTAGGTATAAAAAATTGTATAGTACCAATTCATATAATAAGGAAACTACCCCTGGTTTTAAGAGAAAAGGATTGGGAAGTTACAGTAACTGTGGATAAGGAGAATAGCACTCTTATTGACGTTCAACCGGGCCGTACAGATAAAAAAAGCTATGGATTAGCCCTGGATATTGGAACCACATCTCTGGTCATATACCTTGCAGATTTAGAAAATGGGAAAATAATAAATTCAGAATCAGAATATAATCCTCAGATAAAATTTGGTGAGGATATTATTAACAGGATAGTTTATGCAAATAGGAAAGGCGGACTTGGGAAATTAAAGGAAGTAATAATAGATTCAATTAATAATTTAATATGGAGATTACTGTTTAATTCACAGGTAGATGCGGATAGTATTGTATCGATGATGGTTTCCGGAAACTCTACAATGATGCATCTTTTTTATGGTGTTCCTCCCAGATATATAAGAGAAGAACCTTATGTTACCGTTGCCAATAAATTTTCAAGTTCCACTGCGAAAGAGGTTGGCATAAAACATATAAAGAATGCCTACGTGTATAATATACAAGGAGTTGCCAGTTACCTTGGAGGGGATATAACATCAGGTATTCTGGCAACAGATATGTACAAAAAGAAGGAGTTAACTCTTTTTTTAGATTTAGGTACTAATGGTGAACTGGTAGTAGGAAATTCTGAATGGATGATGGGAGCTTCCTGCTCGGCAGGACCTGCTTTTGAAGGCGGAGGAGTAAAATGCGGGATTAGAGCAGTAGATGGTGCTATCGAAAAGATGTCAATTGATCAGAAAACGTATAAATGCCAGGCTGAGGTCATTGGTGGAGGTAAGCCAAGAGGTATTTGCGGCTCTGGATTGATTGATGTGGTTGGAGAAATGTATCTGAAGGGAGTTATTGACAGGAAAGGTAAATTTAATAAGGACATAGGAAATAAATATCTTAAATGTGTAGATGATGATTGCCAGTATATTTTAGTTAATGGTAAAAATAGTGCAACGGGAGAAGATATATATATAAGTGAAGTTGATATTGATAATTTAATAAGAGCAAAGGCAGCTATTTATGCAGGAATTAAGACACTGCTGGAGGAAGTCGATTCAAGCATACATGATCTGGATAAGATATATATAGCAGGAGGGCTTGGGAGACACCTTAATATCCGAAATACTGTGATTATAGGAATGCTTCCGGATGTAGATGTCGGTAAATATTTTTTTCTTGGAAACACTTCGGTTACAGGAGCATATCTGAGCTTGCTTTCAGAAGATAAATACAGGCAAAGTTCGAAAATTGCAGAGCATATTACTTATATTGAGCTAAGTGTCAATATGAAATTTATGGATAGGTATGTGGCAGGCCTGTTTTTGCCTTATACTGATATGAAAGATTTTCCAACAGTAGAGGAGTGTCTTTACTCACTTGATAGCAAGCTAAAAAAATGAACCAACTAAAAGAAAGTTTATATAAATGAATATGAAAATTGCGTTAGCTGGAAAAGGAGGTACAGGTAAGACTACCATTGGTAGTCTTGTTATTAGGAGCCTGATTGAAGGGAAAAAGGGTTCGATTCTGGCACTGGATGCCGATCCTAACTCAAATCTTAATGAATTCCTGGGGGTTAAAGTCTTAAATACTGTAGGTATGATCCGGGAGGACTTTAAAAAAAATGCTGCCCGTCTTGCAGGTGGTATTTATAAAGATCAACTGGTGGAGATGAATATACACCAGGCATTAGTTGAGAGCAATGGATTTGACCTGTTGGTCATGGGTAGAGGAGAAGGGCCTGGCTGCTATTGCTACGCCAATAATCTCTTTAAAAAATATATAGATATCCTGCAGGATAATTATGATTATATTGTTATGGATAATGAAGC
>JAHIPJ010000208.1 GCA_018894445.1 Actinomycetota bacterium | reverse complement strand
GAAGAAGGATTTGTCCCACTTAACTAAAATTTATATACTCCTTTAATTGATTTGTGCCATAGCAGTCAGAATAAGAAGAGCTAAGAGAGAGACCTTATAAATACTTTCTTGCGGCTCTGGCAACTCTGATTTAAAAGATTAAATAGAAAAATAATTATATTTCCTTTAAAATAAATTTATGGCACGGTTAAAAACCAGACTGAGAGATATTAAAAGCTTTATAATCTACAGATTTGTTTTTTTAAATGGAATAATTTCTATTATAGTCCTGGGTTTAATACTTGCTTTTTTAATTGCAAACTCTATAAGATTTTTTTTATCTTATCCAATCTTAGAATTTCTAACCGGCCAGAAATGGTCCCCCACGGTATTTGAAAAATTTGGATTTCTTCCCCTGCTGACCGGGTCACTACTGGTAACATTTGGTGCTATTGTAATTGCCATACCCCTTGGCATAGGAAGTGCCATCTATATTGGAGAATTAGCTCCCAGAGCAGTGAGGGAAATATTAAAACCGA
Organism: Actinomycetota bacterium; assembly: GCA_018894445.1. Lineage (GTDB taxonomy): Bacteria > Actinomycetota > Humimicrobiia > Humimicrobiales > Humimicrobiaceae > Hydromicrobium. The sequence continues at coordinate 7,243 of JAHIPJ010000208.1, read as the reverse complement.
TAATTGAGGTACTGGCCACTATTCCTTCTGTTGTCATTGGATTTATCGGCATTAAACTTCTTGCTCCCATAATAAAAGATCTCTTCAATCTTAGTATAGGACTTACTGCACTTGCCGGTTCAGTGATGCTGGCTTTTATGAGTTTGCCTACTATTATATCTATCTCTGAGGATGCAATAAATGCTGTACCGAATAGATACAAGTATGCCTCCGTTGCCCTTGGCGCGACAAAATGGGAAACAACCTATAAAACTGTAATACCTTCAGCATCATCGGGAATAGTCGCAGCTGTGATGCTGGGCCTGGGTAGAATTGTGGGTGAGACAATGACTGTTCTTATGATAACCGGTAACTCACCCAGAATTGTATTCTCATGGCTCCAGCCGGTCAGGACCATTACTGCCACTATTGCTGCAGAAATTGGGGAAACTGTTCAGGGCGGACTTCATTATTCATCTTTATTTGCTATTGGCCTTATTTTATTTTTAATTACTTTTTTAATAAATTTTATATCCGACAGATTTATAAACAAAATAAGGGAAAGTTAGGCAAATGGTAGGAGAAGGCATAGAAATAAATAAAAGAAGAAAAACGGTTATGGAGAAGATTTCCTATACTTTTTTACTTTTTTTAACTCTAATAGTCATAGCTTTTGTTATGGGAATAATAATATATTTGATAGTTAAGGGAAGTAGCGCAATAAACTGGGAATTTCTATCACAAAAGCCCAGGTCGGGAATGAGAGAAGGTGGTATTTTCCCGGCAATTTTAGGAACTTTGTATTTGGTAATAGGAACCCTTATATTTTCATTACCCATTGGAATTCTGGCAGCGATTTATCTGAATGAATATGCCTCAAAGAACAGATTAACCAGAATAATAAGGCTGTCCATTATAAATATGTCCGGGGTACCTTCTGTGGTATATGGTTTATTCGGCCTGGGATTTTTTGTTATTTTGCTTAAGTTCGGCAGGTCAATTCTTGCAGGTTCTTTAACCCTTGCACTGCTTATTTTACCGGCGATAATAACGACTACTGAAGAAGCATTAAAAACAGTTCCAGATTCTTACCGTCATGCGTCACTGGCTCTGGGGGCGACTAAATGGCAGACAATAACAAAGGTAATACTACCCCAGGCTTTACCGGGAATAATAACCGGTTCAGTTATTGGAATTGGAAGAGCTGCCGGTGAAACTGCCCCTATAATATTTACAGTTGCTGCATTTTCACAGCCAAATCTGCCTAATTCTATTTTTAGTCAGGTGATGGCATTACCATATCATTTATATGTTCTGGCAACTCAGCTTACAGGTACACCAGAAGATATGCAATGGGGCACTGCACTGGTATTGCTAATGATTGTGCTAATTTTTGCCGTTTCAGGCACTGCTGTAAGAACCCGATTCAGACTGAGAAAGAAGGAATAAAATGAGAGAAACATTTCACCATAAATTAGAAGAGATTAATGAGGATGTTATATTAATGGGAAGCCTGGTGCAGGAAGCAGTATATAATTCAATAGAGGCTTTTATAGAAATGAATGCAGATCTTGCCCAGAAGGTTATAGACGGAGACGAAAAGATTAACGAAAGCGATATTTCAATAGAGGAAAAATGTATTGTCCTGCAGGCTGAACACCAGCCGGTGGCCAAAGACTTAAGATACTTACATTCTATCAGTATAATTATCAAGTATCTGGAAAGAATCGGTGACCTTGCGGTAAACATCTCTAAAATTGTAAAAAGGTTAGCCAGAGAAAAAAGGAAGTATCTTGATAGAGAAATTATGGATCTACTGATTGAGATGGGAAATTTAGTTAAACCGGAGCTGAACGGGGCTCTTGAATCATTTAAAAACAAGGATATAAAGCTGGCCTCAAAGCTGGGAAAATCCGACGATATGGTAGATGAGATTCAAAAAATGATTTTCAGAAAATTATTTACTTCCCATAAGTGTAGTGAAGAGGATATTAAGTTTATAACTAATATTGTACTGGCAAGTAGATACTTGGAAAGAATCGGGGACCAATCTGTAAACATTGGGCAGAGAGTCTTGTATTTCCTGAGCGGTGACTACAAAGTTTTTCATAATGGTGTATAGAACATCGGAATGATATTGAGTAGCTAATTGGATGCCAGATCTGTCAGCTGTCTGATTTGATTCCCGGTTCCGATGGCGGTTATTTTGTGGCCGGATTTCATATTTCAAATTCTGACTTAATATTAGTTTTTTTTCAAGTTTGGATTGTATGCACTTTCTATTGATTTACTGCTGATGTAAGATGTATGTTTTTATATATTTGAAACGATGTATTCTTGAGGTCTCGGATTAATGAGCGGTGATAAAATAAAGATAAAAGTAAGGAATTACGGATTCTATTATGGAGCGGTGAAAGTATTATCGGATATAAGTATGGATATTCAGGAAAATACTATTACTGCAATAATCGGCCCATCCGGGTGCGGGAAATCTACTTTCCTTCGGACTTTTAACAGGATGAATGAACTGCTGCCTAATACCAGGGTAGAAGGTGATATAATAATTGATGGGATTGATATATATAAAGATAATATTGACGTTGTAGATTTAAGGAAAAGAATCGGGATGGTTTTTCAGAGACCAAATCCTTTCCCCAAAACTATTTATGAGAACGTTATTTACGGTCCCAGATTACATAGAAAGTATACTAAAAAGCAGCTGGGCTCGATTGTGGAAAACAGTTTAAAAAGAGCGGCCCTCTGGGATGAAGTGAAGCATAAGTTAAATACAAATGCTCTGGATCTTTCCGGTGGGCAGCAGCAAAGACTGTGTATTGCCAGATTACTCGCTGTGAACCCTGAAATAATACTTATGGACGAACCTGCTTCGGCGCTGGATCCTAGCTCTACGCAGAAAATAGAGGATTTGATAGATGAGCTTAAGGAAAATTACACTATAATAATAGTTACCCATAACATGCAGCAGGCAGCGAGAGTATCACAAAAAGTGGCTTTTCTTCTGACTGAGAATATTTGTGAGCCGGCAACATTAGTTGAATATGATGATACTAATAAAATATTTACGAACCCCGGAGATAAAAGAACTGAAGATTATATAACCGGCAGATTTGGTTAATCAAATGGCGGTCCTGTAAATGTCAATTAAGTTGTGTTAAAATATTAAAATATTTATGTAAATAATTTATGAAATTTACACAATTAATAATTCTATTGTGATATAGCAATATATTATTTTTAAAATGAGGTATTAGGATGGTAAGGATAAATCTAAGTATTGATGAAAAGGAATTACAGGAACTAGATAATATAAGGGAAAAGGAAAATTTAAGTAGAAGCAAACTTATAAGGGAAGCTATACAGTTATATAAAAGGAAATTTAATAAAATAGATTTAGAAAATAGAAGAATAGAGAAAATTAAAAATGCAATAAGGATTCAGGATAGTTTAAGAAAATATTCAAGGGATTGGGATGGAGTATCAGAAATTAGAAAATGGCGGGAAGCAAGATAAGCTTAAACTCTTAATAAAGGAAAGCCCCAAAACATATATTATAGATGCATCAGTCTGTATAAAATGGTTTTCTATTGAAAATGAGGATGATGTTAATATTGCTTCATCATTACGGCTGCAGCACATGAATAGGAATATTTTTTTAATGGCCCCGGATATTTTGGTTTACGAAGTTATAAACGCTCTTGCATATAATCCACTATTTAATGCAGATAAGGTAAACATGGCTATTCTAAGTTTATATGAAATGGATATTAAATTTGTAGAACCCTATGCAGGAATATTATCTGAAAGCTCAAAATTACACTTCTCTAAGAATATCACAATATACGATTCAATCTATATTGCTCTGGCAAAATATATTAATGCCCAGTACATTACTGCAGATGAAAAACTATTTGAAAAAGTTAAGGATCTTGGAAGTATAATTTTACTTAAAAATTATAATATTTTTTAATAACCCATATTTTTAATCATAAAATTTAAAACCGGCAAGGCGGAGGGAAAAATTAAAGGGACTCTTTTTATCTGCGCAACTCCAATCGGTAATTTAGAGGATGTCAGTTTCAGGCTTATAAGAACACTGAAAGAAGTGGACTTGATCGCCGCAGAAGATACCAGGACCATAAAAAAACTGCTGCAAAGATACAGTATTTTGAAGAAAGTTCTCGTAAGTTACCATGATTTCAGTAAAAAAGGCAGAATCAATTATATAACTGGTAAACTTGAAGCAGGAGAAAACATTGCTCTGGTTTCGGAATCCGGGATGCCGGCTATTCAGGACCCGGGATTTGAGGTAATAAATGAGTGTATTAAAAGAAACATTACCGTAACTGTGGTGCCGGGCCCTAATGCTGCTATCAGTGCTCTGGTTCTTTCAGGTATGCCGGCAGATAATTTTTTATTTATAGGTTTTCTGCCGAAAGCAGGGTCCAAAAGAAAAAATAAGCTTTCAGAACTGGCAACTTTTCCATATACCCTTTTATTCTATGAGTCACCCAATAGAATCGAAGCCCTAACTGGTGAGCTTATCGAAAGATTTGGCGACCGGAGAGCAAGTCTTGTAAGGGAAATCACTAAAATATATGAAGAAGTCATAAGAGGCAGTTTAAGTGATATCCTAACCAGGATAAAGGAGAAAAAAGTAAAGGGCGAGATTGTACTGGTTGTTGAAGGATATAAAAAGGAGCTTATAGGAAGTTTCTCTGAAGAAGATATAAGAAAAGAACTGATCCGTTTGCTCAAACAGGGTATTTCAAAAAAGAGTGCTCTAAAAATTATATTATCCAGATATGACATAGATAAGCAAAGATTGTATAATATTGCAACGAAAATCTAAGGGTAAAAAATTATTTAAGAAAAGAATAATAATAAAAGTATTATGGATAAAGAAAAATTTTACATCACCACAGCAATTCCATATATGAATGCGAAACTGCATTTAGGTCAGATCTACGAATTTATACTTGCTGATGTAGTAGCCAGATTTAACAGGCTCAGCGGTAAGGATATTTTTTTCCTGACCGGTGCTGATGAGCATGGGCAGAAGATAAATAAAAGTGCTGAAGAGAGAGGGGTAGCTCCACAGGAATATGTTGATGAAATGGTTAAGGATATGAAAAGACTCCTTAAGTTATACAGCATCAGCAATGATAGTTATATCAGAACTACTGATAAAAAACATGAAAAGATAGTACAGAATATACTTATAAAACTAAAAGATAATGGCGACCTTTATAAGAGTACCTATGAGGGAGAATACTGTGTGCCATGTGAGACATTTCTGCTTGACTCTCAACTGGTGGACGGTAAATGTCCCCAATGCAACAGGGAAGTTGAGCTTGTGAAAGAGGAAAATTACTTCTTCAAGCTATCTGAATATAAAGACAGGTTAATTAAACATATTGAAACCAATCCGGATTTTGTGATTCCCGAAACCAGAAAAAATGAGGTTCTTGGAGTCTTAAAGCAGGGACTTAAAGATATAAGTGTTTCCAGGACTGCAGTAAAGTGGGGAGTTCCCATTCCTTTTGATTCCGGCCATTATTGTTATGTATGGGTAGATGCTCTTATCAATTACATTTCAGCTTTAGGCTATAGCTCTGATGACACGGGCTTATTTAACCGGTACTGGCCGGCAGATCAGCATCATATAGGAAAGGATATTTTAAAATTCCATGCTATAATCTGGCCTGCCATGCTAATGTCTCTGGGTGTTGAGCTTCCAAAACATATAGTAGTTCATGGCTGGCTTTTAATGGGAGAGGAGAAGCTATCAAAATCAAAAGGAATTACCCTGGATCCCGATGAACAGTTAGATAGATACGGAGTAGATGGTATAAGATATTTTCTGGTTAGAGAAGTGTCATTTGGCCAGGATGGTTCTTTTACCCACCAGGCTTTTGTGAGGAGATATAATTCGGATCTCAGTAATGATATTGGAAATCTGGTTTCAAGAACCCTGGCTATGATAGATAAATATAGGAATGGTATAATTCCTGAAAAAGTTTCAAGCCCGGTTTTTGAGAAGAAATGGGCTAAAATAAAAGGCGAAGTAATAAAGCATATAGGTGATTTTAAATTCTCTGATTATCTGATCAAAGTCTGGGAATTTATAAATATGGCTAATAAATATATTGAAGATAACCAGCCCTGGAGTCTTGTAAAAAGTGAAAGTGAAGATGACCGGAAAAGATTAGATGCAGTATTATATGAAGTAGCAGAAGTCATCAGGCTGTCCGCTATTTTATTAATCCCCTTTATGCCATCAATCTGTCAGAAAATATTCTCTCAACTGGGGATAAGTGAGGACATTGATGAAATAATAGTTGATAAAGACGGGGTCTGGGGTAAATTTGAAGGTGGAACAAAGATTGGCAAAAGGGAAATACTATTCCCCAGAGTAGATGAAAAATAGTGGTTTTAAAAATAATAATTAAAATGTGGTATTATGTATTTTATAGACACACATGCCCATCTAGATATGTTAAAGACATTGACTCCCCAGGAAGCTGTAGCCAAATCTGTAAATGAAGGTGTTAAATATATAATAAACGTGGGTTCAAGTCTGGATGGCAGTAAGAAATCAATAGAATTAGCCAGAAAATTCAGTAATGTATTTGCCAGTATTGGCGTCCATCCTCATTATGTCAGGAATTTTGGAAAGAAAGAAATTAAAATTCTCCAGTCACTAATACAGGGATACTCCGGTACCGTTAATAATAATGTAAGAGAAAGATACAAAAAAGTTGTGGCAGTAGGTGAGACAGGTTTTGATTTTTATAGAAATCTTAGTCCCAGGGTAGATATGGAAAGAGCCTTTGTGTCTCATATAGAACTGGCTTTAGAGTATGATATACCGGTAATAATCCATGATAGAGATGCGCATAAGCAAACACTGGAAGTTGTAAAGAAATATATTGACCAAAAAAATTTCAGGGCTGTTGTTCATTGTTTTTCGGGGGATGTCAATTTCGCTATGCAGTGTCTGGATTTGGGGTTGTATATTTCCTTTACCGGTGTGATTACCTTTCCTAATGCCAGTGGTGTATTGAAGGCTGTGGAAAAGGTTCCTGTTGAACGTTATTTATAGAAACTGACGCGCCCTTTCTGGCCCCGCAGGCGAAGAGAGGCAAAGAAAATTATCCCGGATATGTGAGATATGTTGCTGAAAAAATTGCAGAAATTAAAAATTTAAGTGTTGAAGAAGTTGCGGATATTACTTCAAAAAATG
>JAHIPJ010000018.1 GCA_018894445.1 Actinomycetota bacterium | reverse complement strand
ATCCTTATTAACTTTTTCATTATTTTCACCCCCTAAAAAATTTAAATTATCATTTATAAGTTGTTTCCTTCATACCAGTTCTTTAGAATTTCGTAATATTCTTTTATATTCTGGTTAAAAATTAAAAGAATTATAATAATTATCAAAATTACAATTATTACTACCGCTATTTTCTCCCAGATAGTAAGCCCGCGCTTTTTATCCTTTTCATCGAGCATTCTTTAATACCTATACCGTTTTTTGTGTTCTACTTTCTATGAATTCTTTCAGGCTCTCAGCAGGGATCCTCCAGGAACTTCTGCCTTCTCTTACCTTGAATCCTTTCAGTCTTCCTGTTTTTAGTAAATTCCATATATTATCAACCGATAGTTTTAAAATTTTTGCAATCTGTTCGGCTGTATATAAAACCGGTTCCCTGTAGCCAGTTTTTACTTCTTCTTCACCCAAAAACACATTTAAGAAAATCTCCAGATCATCTTCTTTGATCCGTATAGCCTTGCCAACTCTTATGGCAGGTAATTTCCTGATCATAACCATCCGGATTATCTCTGATTCGCTAATGCCAACCACCTCTGAAACTTCTTTAATGGTATATAATTTTTCTTCTTCATTCATTTTTAAAAAATAAAATTTCTTAAATTAGACATTCTTGATTGTAAATCCAGAATATCAAAAGAATTACTGCCACTAGCTATCATTTTCCTATCTTCTTCGGGTACGAAAGGTATCCGGTCGCAAACAGGAATATCTAATATACTTTTATATTCATCTATATATGTTTTTTCACTCTGGCCTACTTTATTAAAAATAATTCCCTTCTTTTGACTGGTTGGTAGAAATTTTTGAAAATTGCTTACCCTTGGTGCCAGCTTTACGTTCGGAGATAATACTAAAATTGAAGTAGTTGAAAGATTTAACATCTCTAACGAAACATTGTCATACCTGAAAGGAACATCAGATATTATAATATCATAATTGTTTCTGGCAGAATAAATTATGCTGTCCAGCATATCAATATTAAACTTATCACTTTGATAGATAGACAGCGGTGACTGCAGGATATCTATCTTATCATTATCCAGATTTATTATTGATTTATTGAAGCAGTCTTTTCCCTGGGTAATCTTTTCAATAAATATACTTAGATTTGGCGATAGGTTTAAACCAAGATTAATGGTCAAGTCTGATGGACCCTCACAAAAATTTAAATCTATAATTAATATTTTCCCGTCAATAATGTCTTTTATATACCAGGCAAAATTAAAAACCATACTGGTCTTTCCAACTCCTCCCTGGATTGAGTAAAATGAAATTATCTGTTGAGGTATAAATTTATACCTATCTTCTTCTTTTCTATTTATTTTTAAATTCAAATTATCTATTATCTCCAGTACTCTTTTCAAATCTTCTATATTGTCAATCCTGCCCAGATATATACCCCTGGAGATGGTATTTTTTTTCTTCTCTAAATCAGTAATAAATAGTTCACTTGTGGTATAACTATTTATGTATTCTGCTATTTCTTTATAATTTTTAAATTTTGCTGATAATATCACATATTTTGGCATATATTCTTCTATATAATGCTTGATATAGTTTATATTGCTTAAAACCAATATATTGTGATTTTGCAGCTTTATTCCGGGTATATTTTTAATTAATTCTTTATCTTTTATTATGACTAAAATTATTTCCATTATTTATGTAATATTAATTAAAATAATAATTACATCCCATTTTTTGCTTATTAAAATGAACTAAACAGTTATTATTGCTTATAATTAAAATATTATTAAATTATTATACAATACATGTAAATTTTAAATAAATAAACTTGCTTAACTGGAAAGGAGTCTTGAGGTTAAATTTAAATCTTTATCTGATTTTATACTAATCTCTTTGTAAATCGATTTTTCACCAGCAATAATTTTTATATTTTTTTTAGGAATACCTGTTTTACCTGAAATAAATTTTATAAGTTCTTTATTAGCTTTCCCTTTTTCCGGGACAGCCGCCAGTTTTATTTTTATTCTATTCATATAAATTCCATAAACACCGGTAGCAGTAGAATTTGGCTTTACAATTAACTTAATTGTTTCAGTCTTCATCAGTTTTAAAGAAATCGTTAATTATATCCGGGTTGGCTATGTCTATTTTCTTCTTGACTCTTTTTGGTTCATATTTTTCTTCTCTTTCTTCTATTCCGTCACCTCCATGAATTCCCTGCTTTTCTTCCTCTTCTTCTTCCTTTTCTCCCATGAACTTCTCTTCTCTTTCCTCTTCTCCTTCCTCTTCTCCTATTAACTTCTCTTCTCTTTCCTCTTCTCTTTCCTCTTCTCCTTCCTCTTCTATTCCTTCGATTCTGGTTTTTTCTTCTCCCTCTTTCTTTTCATAGCCTCCAACTACTTCTAATTCTTCCTCCGGAAAATATATTGATTCTTTACCTTCTCTTACATCTTCGCCTATTTTAGTTTTATCAATATCAAAATCCTTCTTACCAATTTCGGAAATTTTAAGAAATTGCTCCTCTCCTAATTTTGAAGCTGTTTCTTTAAAATCATCCACTAGTTTTGAAATCTTACCTTTAAAGTCTTCATATTCCTGGTTTAGTTCTTTTATATCTCTTTCTAACTTAGCTTTTTTACTTAATAAGTTTTTATACGTCTCCTCTTCCTTTGCTATTTTATTTCTTACTATTTCCACAGCTTCTTTTTCTGCTTTTTGTTTTATATCTTCTGCCACCTTATGCGCTGACACAAGAGCTTCCTGAATAACCCTTTTCATTTCAACAGATTCCTTATCTCCCTCATATTTTAGTTTTTCTAAATTTTCCTTAAGCTCCCTTTGAGATTTCTGCAATCTATCGAATTCTGCTGTAAGAATATCTAAAAATTTATCAACCTCTTCTGGTTTATATCCTTTGAATACAATATGAAATTCCTTTTTTTGGATGCTATCTGTATTTATATTCATAACTACCTCCAATCAAAAATTTTTTATCTACATATATCTATAACTTATATAACGCAACAATAATATTACCTGGATTTATCCTAAACCACGATGTAATTACTCTTACACATATTATACCAATATAAACCCTGAAAAAAAATATAACCAGCTCAACAAAAAATCCCATTACATTTCCTTTAGTCAAGAAAATTCTGCAACTGGCATGCTCTTTTCTTTGCACTTTCTACAGCATTATAAATTATTTTATCCAGCTTCCTTCTCTTAAATTCTTTTAAGGCTCTTTCAGTAGTCCCACCTGGAGATGCAACCTTTTTTATTAAATCATCAAGATCAATTCTAGATTTCTCAATAGTTATTCCCGCCCCGATCATGGTACTGGTCACCAATTTTTTTGATATTTCTGGATCCAGTCCATTTCTTATTCCAGCTTCAACCAAATATTTACAAAAAAGAAAAAAGTAGGCTGGTCCGCTTCCATTTAAAGCTGCCGCTATATTCTGGTACTTTTCTTCAATTATTACATAATCACCTATATTTTTTATTAAATTTTTCGAAAATAATAAGTCCTTGCTTTTTGCAAATTTGCCTTTGCTTATTGCAGCTGCACCTTTTTTAAATAACGCAGGAGTATTGGGCATTACTCTTATAACTGAAACATTTGAATTCAATATTTTTTCTATATAGTATGTGGGTACTCCAGCAACAATACTGATAATTGAATTTATCCTCCAATTAAAACAACTCTTCATCTGTTCCAAAACCATTTTCAGGTTCTGTGGTTTTACCGCCAGTAATATATACCTGGACTTTTTTATGATTTCAATAATTCCTTCAGCAGAATATATTTTATAATTATTTTTAATGTACCTGCTCCGGTAATTATCATTATCATAGAATATTATTTCATTAGATTTTAAGAAACCGGAATCCAGTATTCCCTTGAGTATTGCTTCACCCATATTTCCACAGCCAATTATCCCTAATTTGTAACTACCCAAATAAATACTCCTCTATTTTTAAAAATGATTATAAAAACCTTCTTCCTCTAGTAGTTCTTTTTCTTCCGAACTAACTTCTACATTATATGGAGTAATTAAGTAAACTTTTTCTGCCACTTTTTTTATATTTCCCTCTAAGGCATAGGTAAGTCCACTACAAAAATCAATAACTCTTTTACTCAAATCCTGGTCGACCTTCTGCAGATTGATTATTATAGGAATATCATTCTTAAAATTATCTGCAATTATCTGTATTTCCTCAAATTCCTTTGGTTCTGCTACAAATACTCTTGATTTTACTTCACCTTTCACTGAATTAATCAATGAAACTTTTCTTGACTGTTTCGAGCTAATAATACGCCCTCTCCTTAGATTTATTTTGCCATGTCTTGCATCTATTTTACCACTTTTATCTCTTAACATTCTGGCTTTTACTTTTTCTGTATCTTCATCCTCTATATCTCTTATACCTATGTCATCTTCATCCGATAAACCAAAAAAGGAAAGAGTTTTCTTAAAAAATCTACTCACTAGTCCTCCTCTCTATAATTAAAAATTTATTTAAATATAATAGAACCTATTCTAATCATTGTGGCGCCTTCCTCAATAGCTACTGGATAATCATTACTCATACCCATTGAAAGCTCCACTAGATTCATATTATTAAAATCTTTATTTGATTCATCCCGGAGAATCCTTAACCTTCCGAAAATCCCTCTTATCAACTTAAAGTCATCAGTCAAAGGTGCTATTGTCATCAAACCCACTACTTCGATATTTTTATAATTTAATGACTCTTTAAGGAAACTGTGCAAGTTTTCAGGATTTATGCCATATTTTGTCTCTTCTCCAGAAATATTAACCTCTATTAATAATTTCTGTTTTTTACTAATTTTCTTTGCTTCATCGTTCACTTTGCTTAAAGTACTTATCTTATCTATTGAATGTATAAATTCTACCAGGGGGACCACTGTTTTTACCTTTCTGCTCTGAAGATGCCCTATAAAGTGCCATATTGAACCTTTTCCCACCACACTATATTTTTCTTCCAGTTGGTCCGTCCTATTCTCACCAAAATTTCTAAGTCCTGAATTGGAAATCAATTTTATTTGTCTGGCAGAAGCATACTTTGTGGCAACTACAATCGATATATCTCTGGCACTCCTGCCAATTTTTTTACAAACTCTATCTATTTCAATTTTTAAATTATTGATATTTTTTTTTAATCTGTCAGCTTCTTCCATTAAGTTATCTCTACTTTTCATAATTTAAATAATTACCACCGCTCGATAATTACTATACCTACCATTTTTGGTGGTAAAGCAAAAAACATTTTAAATAAATTATTTTTTATTTTTTCTCAGGAAAGTAGGTATATCAAGATAATCATCTTCTCCTAAAGATCTGAGGTCATCTTCTGAT
>JAHIPJ010000207.1 GCA_018894445.1 Actinomycetota bacterium | reverse complement strand
GGTGTGATACTTTTTCTCTTTTCTATCTCATTAATTCCATATTTTTCCAATCTCTCCCTGGCTTCATTTTCTGTTAATCCTTTTTCAGAAGTTTTTAGTGATTTTAAAACTTCTTTTACGTTTAAAGAATAATAGTTTTTGTCCATTGTTTTCCGAATCTATTTAATTCTCCTTAATAAAATTCCTATAAAAGCAAGATAGACCGCTGCTAAAAAAACGCCAAAGCCGATAAAACACAGTCCTTTCAACAGACTATCCAATTTTAATATATCCTCCCAAAAATAAAAAATAATCGCAAGATAAGCTAAAATATAAACAACACTTATTATAAAAACAGGTCCTGCTAACTTCCTGTTTATTTTTATCCATGGGGAGTATTTCTCCAATTTTGATAAAATTTTATTTTTTTCCATTCCGATAACCTCATAATCTAATCAAAATTTTTTAAGTCATAGGCACAATTCTTCATATTTCTCCATAAGTTAAGGCAGCATTGTAAGTGACTTTCTAACTATTTCAGGATATTTAGCAATAAACTTTAATTCATCTTCAATAATAAGTTTTTATTATTGGTATAACCCACATCTCCTTCATTTATTTTTTATTATTTGCTTTGCAGTTAATACCGCTATACAAAATGCACCAAAGCTATTATCAATATCAACAACCACCAGTCCTGGAAAGTAAGACTTCAACATTGTCATAAGTGCAGATTTGCCTTAGCCATCATATCCTCTATCTCCTTCAGCAAGATCTCTTTTTTGATTCTCTTAATAGATTTCTCTTTCGTATCAACGATATATCCTCGCAAAAGCCAATCAGTCCATAAGCAGGATACATTACAACAGATGGTATTATCTATCTTGGCGTGGCCAAACGCTTCATGTATATGGCCAAAGATATGAAAAAATGGCTGCTTTTCTTTAACCAAGTTAAATATGGACTCTGAACCTACACACAAGCCATCTGTCACTTTATCTAAAATACCTTTTGGTGGACTGTGAGTTATGAGAATAGTTTTTCTATCCACTCGTCTTTCAATATTTCTTAATTTCTTAGCAAGTTCATCTTCTGGCAACTCATTATTAGTATTCCATGGTGTAGGAAGAACATATTGAAATCCAGCTATCTTAAATTCTCCTAAAGTATAAGTCCTTAAATTTAAATCGAAGATTCCATAATCATTGAGTATCCTATGCCAACCCTCATCAGGAATATGGTCATCATTGCCAATGAGCATATAAACAGGGATATCTATCGTTTTTAGTAGTAACTTGCATATCCGTCTCAACTCTTCTCTTTGCTTTGATTTAATCATAGAGAAATTATCTTTAGAGATCTCAATAAAGCCGAGTAAATCCAATCTTGCTTTTACCATGCGCTTGTCGCCTCTTAATATATCCTCTCTATTTTTTAGGTTAAACACCGAGCGAAATTTATATCTTAGACCATTTTTATAGAGTTCGTAAAATCCCTTAGGCGTGATATCTCCGGCAATTATTAAGGCATTAATATTTTCTTTCTTTACGATTTCCAAGATAATATAGACCAATGCCTTGTTACCATGAATATCGCTTGTGACAAATATTTTCATTTTTCTTTTTTTTCCCAATCTATCAATTCTTCAAGCACAACTTTTGGCAAACTCCAACCCGCTAACTTATATCGACCAAGTGTATCAAATTCTCTTATACCAATGTACTTCTCTGTATACATATTAAATTTGCAAATTTTTGTCCTCGTCTTTATAGGAAAATTTATATTTTTATTCTTTTTTAATTCTTTCCACCAAGTAATTAACTCCTCAACTACCTTTTTGGGCAATCTCCAGGACCGATAAGAAGAATCCCTAGAGTCATCAAAATAACGTACTTCTAAACTTTCATCTGACAAATTTTCAAATTCAACCTTATAATTACCTTTCTTGTCCAGCATTTCCCTTATCCTCACGATTTCATCTTTTTATTTTTCTCTTCAACTTGTTCCGCCATTTCTTTTTACATCACTTAACCTTCTTTTTTTATCTTTTATAATCCAAACAGCTGCCTCATAAATATCCTGTGCAATAAAATCAGGCTCTATCTAAAAATACTGCCCTACTCATTCTTATATCTTTTAGCTAAATCTAGATTGGCTTTAACGATCTTCTCAGTAAATTCTTTCAATTTTTTATCAACACCATTAAGTTCTCTGACACCGGCTACGCTATTGATTAACTGAGAAGACCTCACCACTCTTTCTGGTAAAATATTAACTCCTTCTACTACCACTAAATGCGTAATAATTACATCTTTGCCGACTTCAGCATTAAAAACTACAGAGCCAAAACCAATAAAACAGTTCCTGCTGATTTTACAAGGTCCATGAATTATACAACCACGAGTTAAAGAAGTATTTTCTTCTATTAAAACCGAAGTGCCCTCTAAGGCATGGATTATTGCTCTATCCTGAATATTACAGTTATCTTTAATAGTTATTGAACTATTTGGCTCATCCGCTCTGATAACTGCTTGTGGCCCAACAAATACATTTTTTCCTATCCTTACCTTACCGATGATTACTGTCGTAGGATCAATATATGCGGTATTATCTATCTGCGGATAATCACCATTGGGATTTTTTCTAATCATCTCTTTGTCTCTATAAGTTTCTTAGGTTTGTCGGGTTTTTTCTAAATCTTTATTTAATGTAAAAATCTCAATACGCTCACTCGTCTTAGCATTAAAACTTGAGTAGAGGTCAACTACCTCAGCACCAGTTAAATTTCTAATCATTACTTCTAAAAGAGGCTTTACTCTTTCTATAAGTTTCACCTTTATTTCTTCTATTAATTTCCCTCCCCCTTCTTTATCCTTGACCAGATGTCTTTCCGCGGGAGGCGATACACTTTTTAATCTAACTATTATTGTATCTCCTACCACTTGAGTAATTACTGCCTCTGGCCTCTCGCCTATCTGTTCTTTAAAGAATCTGGCCATCGCTTGACTTATAATAGACTCAATCCCTTGCTTTGATCTACTCATCTTTGCTATCACCCATTAAAGTTTCTTTTCCTGTAATCATTTTAAAAGCCTGGAGATATTTCTCGGATGTTTTATTGACTATCTCTTCGGGTAATTCTGGAGCAGGGGGTGTTTTGTCCCAATTCAATGTCTCAAGATAATCCCGTACAAACTGCTTGTCGTAACTGGGCTGAGGCTTCCCTGGCTCGTAGCCATCTTTTGGCCAGAAACGCGATGAATCAGGAGTGAATATCTCATCAATAAGTATGAGTTCATCATCAAAAAAACCAAATTCAAATTTTGTATCAGCAATAATTATACCTCTGGATTCGGCATATTTGCTTGATTCATTGTAAAGGGCAATGCTTATATCCTTTAATTTTGTAGCAAGATCTTTCCCAATCTTTTTTTCAATATACTCCTGCGTGACATTAATATCATGTCCTACATCCTCTTTCATTGCTGGAGTAAAAATTGGTTCAGTTAACTTATCTGATTCTGCTAATCCTTTTGGTAACTTTACCCCGCAGATTGATTGCATTTCTTTATACTCTTTCCACCCTGAGCCAGCCAAATACCCGCGTACTACGCATTCAACCGGTATAGGTTCTGCCTTTTTCACAAGGACGACTCGCCCTCTCACTTCATCGTAGTACCAGTCATCATCATAATACCAATCCATTTGTACAGGATCAGGGTTATCAATATGATTCGGAATGATATGTTTGGTTTTCTCAAACCAAAAATTAGACAATTGTGTCAGAACTATACCCTTATTGGGTATCGGTGTAGGCAGAATACAATCAAAGGCCGAAATGCGATCAGTTGCAATGATCATAAGATGGGTTTTATTTCCTACCGAGTAAATATCCCTCACCTTCCCTCGCTTAACGAGTAGATATCCTCCTATATTTGACTTAAACATAGTATTCGCCATACTTGATTTACCTCCTTTCGGTATGTTTAATTTCTCTTGTTCTCATCCTGCTCCTTGAATTCGCAATTATTGAATAAACTTTATCATTGCCACCGCAACTAAAGTAGTAGCTACAGAGTCATAGGAATGAGATTTAAATAATCTTCTATTTTTCCCTTGTCTAAACAGCAAGATATTATTTTTTTACCTAAAGGGTCTATTTCGGGTGTTAAAAACTTAGGAAGTTCACGCCCAAAAAATTCATACAGAATTTTTGTTCCGGAATTGTATCCATCAGTGCCAACTTCTGGTTGATTTTCAACCCGAATAAACCATTCTGGAATTCGTATGCCCTCTATCTGTATAAGGGTAGGAGTATACCCTAGTAAAGCACAACTAGATGGAAGCAAGTGTTCGGCATGAAATTTAGCTGCACCGCGTCTTGCGATATACTCTCTGGATAGCCATTGTGGCATAAAACCAACACTCCAAACACCAACATGTTGGTTAGGAAACAGTAAGTACCTCGTTTCTGGAGTATCCACAATTTGTCTCAGCAAAAGATTGGCATGGTTTACGTATTTTCCTGTAGCAAACGGCCAGTATGATCCAACTCCTTCACTCGTTAAACCAATTGTATCGGTAATGCTTGGATTTGCATCGCCTCTTGGAGATACAAGTCTCCACAACCAGGCCAGTGCCGGTGGTAGTATATGAAGAATGCCAAAAATACCATAACTAGGCTTTTCCCTGCTGCAAAAAGGAGTACGTATGCCAAAACTACGAAAATTAACTTCTACTGGACCATCGATAACATTAGGAACTAACCTGCGAGGTAATATAACTCTTGGATTCGGACATGGTTTTCCAAGTTCATCCTCTGTATGTTCCCAGATGAGGCAGGTTGCTTTAGGTATGCCATAGAGATTTAAAAAAATTAATGGTTCTTTAGAATGAATACATAGTTTCTCCAAACGTGGATCTGTGTTGTAATGAGTAATATGATTCAAACGGACGAACCAAGCCTGTTCAGCATCGGCTACTACCAGTTTCTTTCCGTTTTTCTGAAATACAGGAAGTGCTAGTGCCATATCATCGGTAACAGGTTTTAATGAGCAACCCTGATTAAGTACGGTATAAAACTTCTCACCTGTTACTTTATTAGTTCCTAAAAGTAATCTTCCATCGGACTGACGATGTGGATACTCCAACATTTCACTTTTCCCCCCACCACTTGCTCCTTCATGAAGGATAGTAGTGACATTCTCATAAGGAGTAACCATCTGAACTGTAGAACCATGTAAAGTAAGCCACTTTTCTTTTTCGCCAATTTGTAGCAGAACACCATAAACCCCCTTTTTAGCACTTGGGCCTGGATACAAATTATAGGAAAAAATCTCATGAAGGTTATTCTTACGATTATGTACAACTACCTGTTTACTATTAAAATGAGTGTGCCGAAATGGTGGTGCTAGATAAATAATAGCACGTGGCTGGAAACCTGACGGAATATCTTCAGTAGAAAGAATACCCTGGAGATCCGCTAATCCCCCTATAAAGAAACCGGTATTGCCAGGAGCAATTAACAAACCGTGGTATCCTGTTTCTCTTCCGCCCACCATAATCGGTAAAACAGCTAATTTTTGTTTTTTTAGCCATTCAAATGTCTGTAATCGAACCTCATCAAATGTCTTATTAAATAATTCTCTAAAATAGGTCTTATCTGTCTCTTCATTGTCGCCAATAACCATACAATCAGGGTCCCGCCTGCGCATATATTTTTCTGTATAATTTATTACGAGACCATTTTTACATCTTGCTACTGTGGCTTCCACAACTCGTCCTATACCTTCTATATCATAAGCTACCTCAAAAAAATCATTACCACCACCTGTAGCCAGAGAAAGTATTTCCTGTCTATTCTTTAGCACTATAACCTCTGGAGAAGAAACTAGTATCTCTTTAGACTCATTAGGAATTATCCATTTCATCCATTCCTTGCCCACTACATCTACTCCCTTATAAACAAAAAACATCACTACCTTCCGCTCTCTATAAAGAGAACTAGAAGATATTGATGTTGGCTTGCTTTGCAACGACCCCGATAGTTTGGGATTCTTGCTTAGCCTTCCAATATAATATTTTCTTTTGTTATACTACCATAAAAAAGAATGCATTCAAATATTTTTCCTTAATTTTTTCTTTTTCTACTCATTTATGATTTATCTTCCAAATTCTTGTATAATGTAAAAATAATAATTCTTTCTCCGGTTTTTGTACTAATATCTGTATGTAGGCTTCTTACCTGGTAACCTGTGATATCAGAAATAATATTTTCTAATAAAAGCCTTGCCCCTTCAAGTAGTTGAATTCGTGTTTTTTTTATCAACTCCGAACCATCAGCAGTCTTAGCCAGTTGTTCCTCCGCAGGTGTAAGAACGCCTTTCAACCGGATAAAAATCATATCTTTTATAATGTAGGTTTTGGTCTCCATAGGACCTCTGCCCATATATTCTTTCTCAAACTTGAT
>JAHIPJ010000206.1 GCA_018894445.1 Actinomycetota bacterium | reverse complement strand
TGATGAATCAGACCCCCACAATCCCCCTCACCTTTACCCTGTGCAGTAATTTCCTCTACTACACAGGGCAGGCCCTCTCCCTCCAGGGGAGAGGGGATTTGGGAATTGAGATTGCTGCTTCCTCCTGCGGGTTCTTCATCATATCTTCCTTGTTCCACATCCTGATAATCATTCTTAAGTGCAGCACTCAGCCAGCCGGTAGGACTTTGGATATTCCTCTTGATAAGAAGCAAGTCAATTTTCTCTTCGATCTTTTTGGCAGGATAGTTTTTAAGTATTTTCTCAATGAAGCTTTCTTCAATATCTAAGTTCATTAACTGTTTTCTAACTGCAAGTATTTTTTCTTCTCCTTTCTCTTTTAATTTTTTAAAATTAACAACAGCAACAACAGCATCTTTTTTTCTCTTTGTTGTTGTTATATTGTTGTTGTTAAGATTGTTATTGTTAGGGTAGCGATTTGATACCATAGAAAGTTTCAAATTGCTACCAACACAGGTATCATTTTGATACCTATCAGGTTTCATTTTGCTACCAACAAAATCTATTATTTTGTCCGGATCCCGATGCTTTGAGAGCTCTTCAAGAGAGGTAATCTGATAGATATTATTTCTATAATGACCGGTAGTAGATTTACCCCTGGTTATATTTTTAATCAGACCAAATTTAAGCAGGGTATTCTGGTATCTGAGTAAGGTAGTTTTAGCTATCCCCATCTGTTGACAAAGGGAATTTATGGTAGGCCAGGCGATATACTTTTCTTTATGGCAGTAAGTAAGCAGTTCCTGATATAGTACGACAGGACCTACCCCTAATACCCTGACCCATTTCTTCAAGAAGCAGTTGGGGACAATGATGTAGCCTTCTTTGGATGATTTGGTTTGTCTATTTAGTTTTTCTTTATCCATATATAGTTTCTCCTTCATTGAAAATAGTCATTAGTGTTAAGAATAAGTTTTTTAGTTATCGGTTTTCAGTTTTAGATTTTTTGTAGGGGGCGGATTTATCCGCCCCGGAGTTTTGCGGGTTCGATGAATCGAACCCCTACAGTTACATATACAAGCGAGATTATTCTCATGAAAACGGGAAACGACTGCCTACGGGAAGGATAATTTTGTATTTTGTCTTGTATCTTGCATTTCTCCTCGTATTTTCTTCATTAACGACTAATCTAATTACAGCATAAATAATTTTTCCTGTATCGAGTTTTCTCTGTGTTTTCGATGAGTTTTTGATGAGTTTTCTCTGTGCGGAGGGTAAACCTGAAAATAAAAAAATCCGAACGACTTTTATTTTTTGTCGTTCTGATAATTTTGACTATTCCTTTATTTTTGATTATAATTAAGCTAGCCGGAGGTAATAGGGGGTAAAAAGAAAAAAATGAAAAAGAAAAGGCAATTTACAGTTATAATAGAAGAAGGAGAAGATGGATATTTAATAGGGACAGCACTTGAACTTCAAGGTTGTCATACTCAGGGGAAAACCATGGAAGAACTTCTTAAAAATATAAGAGAAGCTATAGAACTATATCTGGAGGTTGAAGGAGAAGAAGAACCTTATATTAAAGAAATAGTTGGCATACAAAAGGTTGCAGTATGAGTAGATTGCCCATACTGACAGGATTAGAGTTAATAAAAATATTAGAAAAAGTTGGTTTTAAAATTATTAGGCAAAAAGGAAGTCATGTATTTCTAAAAAATCAAGATAATAGACAGGCGAGACGCCTGTCCTACGGGTGTTGGCAATAACAAGCGTTCGTTCCCCCGATTATTAATTTATTTTAATTTCCGCATCATTTATATTTAACATCACACCTCTTCCGGATACCACTTTAAAGATATTCTTAACTTTTTCTTTATTTGTTTTGTTATTGCTAATTGCATCTAAAATATCTTTTCTAAATTTATATACATGTTGATTTATTCGGGTATAAATTGCATCAGTTTCGGCTCCCCATAATTTCTTTATAATATCTTCATAGCTCATTACCTGCCCTCTGTGTTGAGCTAATAGATATAATAAAGAAAAACCTATGGTAGTAACTTT
>JAHIPJ010000205.1 GCA_018894445.1 Actinomycetota bacterium | reverse complement strand
GTGGTAAAGCCGGAGCAGAGATGATTGTAAGGTCTTTTTATAAAACATATAAAACTCCTGTTATTATTACCAGAACTTCAAATAATTTTGGACCCTATCAGTATCCTGAAAAATTAATTCCGCTTTTTGTGACCAATCTCATTGATGACATAAAGGTTCCATTATACGGAGATGGGATGAATGTAAGGGATTGGATTTATGTGGATGATAACTGCAGAGCTCTGGATATTGTCCTCCATAAAGGCAGAATAGGAGAGATCTATAATATTGGAGCCGGCAATGAAAAACCAAATGTCTGGATAACCAAAAAACTTATAGAGCTTCTGGGTAAGACTGAGGAGATGATAAGACCGGTTGAAGACCGTCTGGGCCATGACAGGCGTTATTCTGTTAACTGCACTAAAATAAAGAAGGAACTGGGTTGGGAAGCTGAAAATGACTTTGAAAGGGCTTTAGAAAAGACAGTTTCATGGTACAGGGATAATGAAGGCTGGTGGAGACCGCTGAAGAAAAAATTGCTATAATTTTTATCCTTAAAACCTCGATTTGGAAAATAGTCTTATAAATTAAATTTATGCTGATTTAGGTGGTATTTTGTGTAAAATTAGGGGAAGATGATTAATTTCTGCTAAGATAATATAAAATTTGACACTCCTTTCTTTATCTGCTAAATTAGAGTAATAAAATATTATTACTAATAGGAGGTAATATATGGCAAGAACTACTAAAATTGTAAATTTTTCTTTACCACCAGAGACATACGAAGATGTGAATGAGTTAGCTAAACAAACACAGACCTCAAGGAGTCAAATCTTAAGAGAGGCTTTAAAACAATATGTCGTCTCTGAAAGAAGATGGCAGCAGATTAGAAAGTGGGGAGAAGAAACTGCAAGGAAATTAAAAATCAAAAACGAAGATGATGTAGAAAGAATAATCCATGAACATCGTGAAGAAAAAGCCAGAATTAAAAGTAGTACTTGATACAAATATCTATATCTCCGCTATCTTATTTGGTGGAAATCCAGAGAGGATTAGAAAGCTATCCAAAGAAAAAAAATTAGAAATTTTAATTTCAGAGGCAATAATTTCTGAAGTAGCAGAGGTTTTAAGGAAAAAATTTAATTGGAAAAGCTGGCAAATTTCTCAAATAATTGATGAGATAAGAGAAACTGCTACCTTAATTATTCCTAATCAAACTCTCTCTATGACTAAAAAGGATGAAGATGATAACAGGATACTTGAATGTGCTGTAGAAGGTAAAGTTCAATATATCGTCTCTGGAGATAAACAGCACCTTTTACCTTTGAAAGAATATCAAGGTGTAAAAATCCTATCACCGGCCGAGTTTTTAATAGAGATGGATTTATGAATAGAAAATATAAAGAAAATGTGATTACTCGCAGAGCACATTGTTCAAAGCAAAATACATTTATGAATTTTTCTATCCCCACCGCTCTAAGCTTATTAATTCTTATCATAAAGCAATAGAATATAGGCTTTATTCGTACAAGGCAGTAAAAAATATATTAGATGAAGGACTTGATAGGCCCCGGGAGGCATCAAATGAGAAGTTACCGCTTCATGACAATATCCGTGGTGCGGCCTATTACAATTAAAAGAATGGAGGTGAGAATCTATGAGCATTGCTTCAACAATTAATAAACTGGAAAAGTTAAAACTATATGGAATGGTAAGAGCTTTAAATGGTGCTATGGAGGCAGGAATATCAGGACTTTCAACTGATGAGCTTCTTGCCTACATAGTAGATGCAGAATGGGAATACAGGCACAATAGAAAACTTACAAAACTGATAAAGGCAGCAAAATTTAGATATTCTGCATCAATAGAGGAGATTAACTTTACCATAAAGCGTAACTTTGATAAGAATTGCCTGCTACCTTTTTCTGACTGCTCCTGGATAGAAAAGAAGCAGAACATTATCATTACAGGACCGACAGGTGGCAAAAGTTACGTCTCAACAGCTATCGGGCATCAGGCTTGCGTATATGGATTTAAAACCGTCTATTTTAACTTTGGTAAACTAATCCCGGCTTTAAAGTTAAAAAAAGCTGACGGCTCTTACATAAAGGAGATAAGAAGAATAGAAAAGCAGGACGTTTTAGTACTTGATGATTTCGGGCTTGAAAAGCTTGATACTGTATCAAGACTAATACTTCTTGAAATACTTGAGGACAGGCATGGCATTAAATCAACTATTATTACAAGCCAGCTTCCAGTAGCAGCCTGGCATGATGTAATCGGAGATCCTACAATATCTGATGCAATATGTGATAGAATAGTACACAACTGCCACAGGATTGAACTTGATGGCCCTTCTGCAAGGAAAATATATGGAAATTTGTAGGGTCAAAGTTTACCACTTTTAGTAGTGTTATTTTGAAAATTTAAATTGAGGTAAAAGTGGCAGGTTTAAAATGGAATGGGTGGCAGATTTCAGCGGAATATACATTTAGTATTGACAATACTAAATTGTAAGGAGGATACGATGGTGCTTATGAATGGTTTGAAAGCTATATCCAAAATTATATTGAACGTGATGTCAGAGCTCTTAGTAATATTGAAAACCTGAAAGATTTCCAAAAATTTATCAATTTACTGGCAGCAAAAACAGGCCAAGAGTTTAATGCCACCAGCTTTGCTAACGATCTGGGTGTAAATTATAAAACTATTCAGTCATGGTTTTCTATTTTAGAAGCAAGTTATATTGTATTTTCTATTGAACCGTACTTTCATAATCTGGGTAAAAGAATTGTAAAACGCCCAAAAGTTTATTTCTGGGATACTTTGATAAAATAAATAATCTGTTGATTTAAAAGTCGTGATTTCGCTCTTTTCTATTTTAAGTAAATAATAAATATCTTTTTCTAAATAACTTTGAAAAGTTTCATAAAACATTTCCCGCTCATAATTCCTGCAGGAAATTACTCCAGGGTAATATTTCTATCTAATATCCTTTTTATAAATCTCATTTCGTATTACACTCCAAATTAGTATTACCATTTAGGAATACGCACCATTTTGGGCAAATAGTCAAGCTTTTTTATATCCCTTTTTTAATTTAGTAAAAAGAAATATAATTAATTGAGAAATAATTAATAAAGGATGGTGAATAAAATGAGTAAACAAGAATTATTATCGAGGATAACAACCAATCCCAAAATTATGGTTGGTAAGCCAATTATAAGAGGGTTGAGAATAACTGTGGATCAAATTTTGAAAACCTTGGCAGCAGGAGTAAATATCAAAGAATTATTAGAAGATTATCCAGAACTAGAAAGAGAAGATATTGAGGCTGCCTTGCTTTATGCTGCAGAGTTAGTAGAAGAAGAGAGGGTATTTAAAATAGGTGTCTAAGTATGTCTATTACAAATCTAAAATTTTATCAGAAATTTTAACAAACTATTCTGATAAAATAAAAGATAAATTTTGTGTTTT
>JAHIPJ010000204.1 GCA_018894445.1 Actinomycetota bacterium | reverse complement strand
TTGTTTCTATAATTTTTATGTAAAATAAAATACCCTTCTTCTTTTAAATGTTTCCGGGCAATAGACTCCCCTATTTTTCCTATAATTATTTTATTAATACTATTAACTTAAAACACCTCTAAAAGATACTCTATGAATCATAGTGGGTCCATACTTTTGAAGAGATTTTAAATGTTTTCTAGTGCCATAACCCTTGTTATGTTCAAATCCATATTCAGGATAATAACTCGAAAGCTTAAACATTATCTGGTCTCTGATTACCTTAGCAATTATTGAGGCAGCTGCAATGGAAATGCTAAGCTCGTCACCATTAACAATGGGTAAATATCCGGTACCTAAATCTATATTAATGAAATCTGATAAAATAATATCAGGTTTTATTTTTAAGCTGCCAATTGCTCTTTTAAATGCAATTGCATTCGCTTTTGTTATTGATAACCTATCAATTTCATCAGGAGGGATTTTTACTACGGACCAGCACAAGCAGCTTCTAATTATTTTTTTAAAAATATGCTTTCTTTTATTTGCATTGAGTTTCTTCGAGTCATCTATATTTTCTATCATTAGCTTCCTTTTATCCAGAATGACAGCCGCTGCAACCAGAGGTCCAGCTAAAGAGCCTCTTCCCACTTCATCAACACCCGCTATTTTTTCATAGCCCGTAATATACAGATCATCCTCATAATTGCATAAATTCACCAGTCTTTGTATTTCTTTAAATTCCATAATAATATAAAAAAATTACCAACTGGACGGGGGCCAGTAAATTAAAACAAACTTCCCGAATATATTATCTTCTGCAATTGTTCCAAAAAATCTGCTATCAAAACTGTTATTCCTGTTATCTCCCATTACAAATACTTCACCTTCACCGACAACTATGGTCTGGTTGATATAGAATATATTTTGATTGTCTGGCAGGTAGCTTTCAGAGATTTTTTCACCACTTATGAAAATTTCACCTTCACTGGTTAGAGTAATTTCATCACCTTCTACAGCGATAACTCTTTTGACCAGATCTTTTTGTTCCAACGGAGAATGAAATGCTACAATATCTCCTCTTTCAACAGTGCCAAATTTATATGCCATTTTATTGATTATGACTTTATCTCCAACTCTTAAGTTAGGTTCCATAGAAGGAGTGGGAACAATGAAAGGTTCAAATATAAAAATTCTAATTAAAGTGGCTGATATTACTGCTGCTAAAATAACAATAGCGTATCCTAAAAATTCTTTTAAGATTTTTTTATTTTTGGCATTAACCTGTTTATTCTTAATCTTAAGAGGCATTAATATAAAAAGTCAAATCATTACATATTTATTTAGACTTAATTTTTGATTTTTTACCAATTTTATCTCTAAGGTAATATAATTTAGCCCTTCTTACTGCGCCTTCGTTAACCTTTTCGATAGACTGAATTACAGGTGAATTTAAAAGAAATGTTCTTTCAACACCTACATTATTAAAAGAGATCTTTCTTACCGTAAATGTTTTATTAATACCAGAGCCTTTAATCCTTATTACAATTCCTTCAAGGACCTGAATTCTGTCCTTATTTTCCTCGCTGATTTTTATCTTGACTCTTACTTTATCTCCCGGCCTAAATTTGGGCATATCAGTCTTTATGTATTTACTTTCTATTTTATCTAATTTATTCATCTTATACTCCAGCCTATCTTTTTTTCAATCTAATAAGAACCAAACAAATATAATGAATTTAACCGTCCTTGTCAATTAAATCCGGTCTTTTTATTCTGGTTATTTCCAGTGACTTTTCTTTTCTCCACTTTTGGATATCTTTATGGTTTCCGCTTAAAAGAATTTTAGGAACATCCATTCCCTTAAAAACCGGTGGTCTTGTGTACTGGGAATAATCAAGCAGATTGTCCTCAAATGATTCCGACTTTAAAGATTCTTCTTTTCCGACTACACCTGGAAGCAGTCTTATCGCTCCATCTATTATAACCATTGCCGGAATTTCACCTCCGGTTAATACATAATCACCTATGGAGATCTCAGAATCGATAAGAGAATCTATCACTCTCTGGTCAACACCTTCATACCTTCCACAAATAAGTATTATATTTTCAAGATTTGACAGATACTTTAATTTATTCTGGTTCAACTTTTCTCCCCTGGGAGAAAGCAATACTACCTTTTGCTTTTCTTTCTTTTTAATTTTATTCTTTTTTTTAATGAAAGTAATTGCATTGTCTATGGGTTCCGGCATTAATACCATACCTGGACCTCCACCATACGGTCTATCATCAACCCTGCCGTGCTTATAATTCGAGAAGTCTCTTAAGTTGTATATATTCAGCTGGCAGATATTTTTTTTAAAAGCTTCCTTTAGCACCCCGAACTCGATAATATTATCGAACATGTCTGGGAAAATGGTCACCACATCTATTTTTAGCATTTTTCAAATGAAAAGGTTTTAAAATGTGATAAAAAAATAACAAATTCAAATATATTCTGGAATTTTTTTTAATATTATTTTTTTATCTTTTAGATTTATACTTTCAATATAAATTTCAATAACCGGAATATAGAAAATATTACTGTCAGAATCTCTTATATCTAAATCCTTATTCTCTATTTTTACTGCTAAATTATCATTTGCTGCAAATTTCTCCACATTTACTACCTTACCAACAAAAATATTATTTTTTGTATAAACCATACAATTTATTATATCGTCTACCCAGTATTCATCCTCTTTTAGTTTAGGACTGTCTTTTACACTCCGGAAGAGCCTGGCACCTTTTAAGTTTTCAGCATCATTTCTGCTGTCTATACCTTTAAATTTAATTACTGGAATGTAAGATCTTTTTATTTTCTTCCATCTAATACTTTCAACATCTATTTTCTTCTTACATTTTTCATCAAAAAAAAGAGTATCTCCACTTTTAATAGTTTTGGGATAATCAGTAAGCAACACTACAGTTATTTCTCCTTTTATTCCATGCGGCTTACCAATTACCCCAATTAACCTTGCATCTACACTTACTTCTGACATTTACCAGTGCCTGTTTAAAAAAGTCTATCTATGTTTATATATTAAATTATCAATCCATAATCTTAACAATAGAGGCTTTACCTCTTTTAGCAGATGCAGCTCTCATTAAAATCCTCAGAGCATTTGCGGTTCTTCCTTTTTTCCCAATTACTTTTCCCAGATCATCTTCTGCTACTTTTAGTTTAAAAATCACTGTTCTCTCATCTTCCTCCTCTTCTGTAATTTCAACATCATCCGGGCTGTCAACCAACTCTTTTACCATGTACTCCAGAAGTTCTTTCACTGTTTACCTCCAGTCTAATTGTAATAACTACTTCTTTAGATCAATTTTATCAAAAAGTTTTTGAACTGTATCTGTCGGTTTTGCACCTTTCTTAATCCAATCAAGAGCCTTGTCTTTATCTACTTCTATTCTCGATGGATCACATTTCGGATCATATATGCCTATTTTTTCAATGAACCTTCCATCTCTTGGCGACCTGATATCCGCTACCACAATTCTGTAAAAGGGTTTCTTTTTTGAACCCATTCTAGCCAACCTGATCTTTACACTCAATCTATAACCTCCAAATTCCTAAATATATAGCTTTATGCTTTCATAATTATATATTTTTCTATAAAACTTGCAAAATATTTTTTTACCTAAAAATTACCAGGAGGTAATTTAAATTTCCCTTTCAGCCCTGAAAATTGTTTTAACATCTGTTTTGTTTTGCTAAATTGTTCCAGTAGTTTATTTACTTCTGTTACAGAATTGCCGCTTCCTTTTGCTATTCTCTTTTTTCTGCTGCCGTTAATTATATGCGGTTTTCTTCTTTCATCCACAGTCATAGAATTAATTATGGCTTCTATATGAGACAGATGCGAATCATCTAAATTTACTTTTTTAAATATTTTACTTTTATTGACTATGGGCATCATCGAAAATATCTTATCTATTGACCCCATCTTCTTTAAACTTCTTATCTGTGCAACAAAATCCTCAAAATTTAATTCATTCCTGTAAATTTTCTCTTCTATTCTCTTTGCCTCTTTTTCACTTACTACTTTTTCCGCTTTTTCAATCAGTGTTAAAATGTCGCCCTTACCTAATATTCTGGAAGCTATCCTGTCCGGGTAAAATATATCAAAATCCTCGATTTTCTCCCCATTAGATACAAATTTTACCGGTTTTTTAACTACATAATATACTGAGAGCGCAGCACCTCCCCTGGTATCACTGTCTAATTTAGTCAGGATTATTCCATCACATTCAACCCGCATGTTAAAACTGGAAGCAATATTTACAGCTTCCTGACCGGTCATAGCATCCAATACGAGATATATTTGATGTGGCGTGGTTTTATTTCTGATATTTGCAATCTCATCCATCATATTTTCATCAATATGTAACCTTCCAGCAGTATCAATTATGATTACATCGCTCCCGGATTTTTTAAATAATTCTACGCCTCTTACCGATATGGATACCGGGTCTGAATTATTTTCAGAATAAACATCCACATCTATATTTTTTGCCATATCTTCCAGCTGTAGTACTGCAGCCGGCCTGTATACATCTGCAGCAACCACAGATACCTTTTTTTGATATTTAGTTTTTAAAAAATTAGCTAATTTAATAACAGATGAGGTTTTTCCAGAACCATGAAGTCCAACAGTCATTATAATTGTAGGACCTCTGGAAGCAAAATTAATACCGCCACTGCTTGAACCCAGCATTCTTATAATCTCTTCATTTACTATTTTTACTACATGCTGATAAGGGGTTAAGCTTTCCAATATCTTCTCGCCTGTTGCCTTCGCCTTTACATTCTCTATAAATTCTTTAACCACTTTAAAATTTACATCAGCCTCCAGTAAAGCCAGCTTTATTTCTCTTAAAGCACTATCTAAATCATTTGGGCTTAATTTCCCTTTATTTCTTATTTTATAAAATAAATCTTCAAATTTGGCTGTGAGCAGATCAAACATTCACAAAATCCCTTTCTATCTTGAGTTTCAAATTAAGAGAATATCAATTCAGTGAATCTGACCGGATCAAAATAAGATATGTCTTCTAATTTTTCACCATTGGTAACCAGCTTTATAGGAATATTCAGATCATTCTTTATAGTAATCACTATTCCGCCTTTAGAAGTGCTGTCGGTTTTAGTTAAAATAATTCCAGTTAAATTTAATGAATTGTTAAATAATTCTGCCTGATTTCTGGCATTCTGACCTGTAGTGGAATCCACTACAAGCAATATTTCATCAACTTCCCGGTCTATTCTCCTGCAGATTACTTTTTTTATTTTTTTAAGTTCTTCCATAAGATTATACGAAGTTTGCATTCTTCCTGCAGTATCAATTATTACCAGATCGGTTCCTCTGGCCTTTGCCTTTTCTACACTATCATAAACTACTGCCCCGGGGTCTGAAAACTTCTGGTGGTAAACCATATCCATTCCTAATATTTCAGCATAATATTGTAGCTGTTCCACTGCAGCCGATCTGTAAGTATCAGCTGCTGATATCAAGACCTTTTTTCCATTCTTTTTAAACATATTGGCTAATTTTGCTATCGAGGTGGTCTTACCCACACCATTTACTCCAATTATCAGGAATACTGTGGGAGGTCTGGATGATATATTTAATTTACTATCTCCATTGCACTTGAGAATTTCTATAATTTGCTGTTTTAATGAAGATTTTACTTTTTCAAGGTTATTTATATTTTCACGGTAAACATAGTTTTTTACTTCTTCTAATATCCTGCTGGCAGTATTAATGCTGATATCACTGGTTATCATCTGTTCTTCCAGCTCGTCCCAGAATGACTCGCGGTCATTTTTAAACTTATTCCAGATATAACTTAAATTTTTAATTAACTTCTGCATATTTTTTCCCGATCTTTTCAGAAATTATTTTGGAAATTCCGTTGGATTGCATAGTTACTCCATAAATCGTATCTGCAACTTCCATTGTTCGTTTCTGGTGAGTAATTATTATTATCTGCTGCTTTTCAGAAAATTTCTTCACCAGGGTCAGAAATCTGCTAATATTTACATCATCCAGCGCAGCATCTACTTCATCAAAAACATAAAAAGGTGATGAATTTATTGAATAAATAGAAAAAAGAAATGCTATAGAAACTAAAGATTTCTCTCCTCCGGATAGCAATGAAAGAGGAACAAACTTATTATTACCAATATCTACCTTCAGATCCACACCTATTTCATCATCGCTTTCGCTATCACTTTTTTCAAGCTGCATCTCACCCTCACCTAAGGGAAATAGAATCTTAAAATAGTTTTTAAAACACTGGTTGATTTCATCAAATTTTTTAAAAAAATATTCAGCTATCCTTTCATTTATATCCTTAATTAATTCCTCCAGATTTTTTTTGCTTTCAACCAGATCAAGATTCTGATCAGCCAGGAAGTCGAATCTTTTTTTTATTCTGTTATATTCAATTGATGCATTGGGATTAACATTTCCATATTTCTTTATTTCATTTTTAAATCTTTTTACTTTAACTTCGGACTCCTTAATGTCACTGCTCGGACTGTAACTTTTCAATGCATAATCAATTGATAAATTATAATTATCTACAATATTCTCTGTAATAGCTCCTACCTTTTCCTTTATTTGTTCCTTCTTTAAGTCGATTTTATATATATTGTTCTCCAGGTTTGATCTAGAGATACTTAGCTGGTTTATCCTGGTGCCAAGTCCATTTATTTTATCCTGACTGCCTGAAATTAAATTGCTTCTTCTTTCAAATTCCGGGTAAAGTTTGTTTTTTATATCTTCTGAAACTGATAGATAGCCATTTAGAATTGAATGAATCTTTCTAGACCTTTCCAGGTTTGTCATACAAATATTCTTTATGATTCTAATCCGGTCCAGTCTCTTCTTAAAATTATCGACTTGCTTCTCATTTCCTTTTTGAGGTTCTTTTTTACTGATCGCATCTTTACCTTGATGACTGGTTTCAATTATCTTATGTAATTTCTTTATCTCTTCTATAATTAAATTTCCTTCATTTTCAACATAATCGACAGTATTTTTATCTTTTACTGTTTTCTTTAAATTTTCTAAAAATTTCAGGAGCAGGTCATCAATCCTTTTAAGTCCATTTGAAATTTTCTGCATATAAGATATATCAATACCATTTTTGTCTTTCTCCAATGAGACCTTCAGTTCGTTCGTACCACTCATACCACTGGTAAACTTTAGATCGAAAATATTATATAACGTGCTGAATACATTCTTTTTACTTTCAATCAGAGCTATGATACTTTCGAGCCTGTTTTTTTCTGAATTAAACCAGTCAATCTTATTTTTCCAGAATTCGTACTCATCCTGCTCCTTATTAGAAATTTTTATAAGATCGTCCTTCTCCTTTTCTACGCTTAAAATTTTACTGCTGATTTCTTTTAACTCATCTTTATTTTTCCTATAAGATTCGTTTTCACTTTCCCATTCATTATTTAAATGGTTAAGATGAGTGATAAAAAGAGAGATTTCCTCGTCCTTAAGTAAATTGAAAATTTCAGCATGTTTTTGGGCTCTTTTTGCTTCAATTTCAAGGGGATCCATTGTCCTTTTTATTTCTTCCATCAAATCATCTATCCTCTCGATATCATTTTTTACTTTTTGAAGCTTGCTCAGGGATTTATCCCTCCTGTTTTTATGTTTTGATATTCCCAGTACCTCATCTATTATATTTTTCCTTTCAATAGGTTTCAGCACTGCAATTTCATTAATCTGTCCCTGATTTATAATAATATACAAGCCCCTCCCTATCCCGGTGTCAGCTGTAAGCTCCTGTATATCTATTAGTCTGCAGGGTGAAGAATTTATAAAATACTCACTGCCTCCTCTTGTAAATACCCTGCGGGTGAATTTAACATCCCTGAACTCTGTATTAAATAATTTATTTGAGTTATCAAACATCAGAGAAACTTCAGCAATTCCCATTTCTTCATTTTTACTCCTGAAAATTACATCTCCCATTGAGCTCCCACGAAGTGATTTCGGGCTTTGCTCACCCAGAACCCAGGAGATAGCATCTGCTACGTTGCTTTTACCGCTTCCATTGGGCCCAACAATTACACTGATCCCAGGCTCAAAAAATAATTGACTTTTATTTTTGAAAGATTTAAAACCACGGAGTGTTATATTCTTTAAGTACAACTTTAATTTCCTAAATAAAAATTATAAATTTAAATTATACAGCGTTTTTAAAGTATTTTTTGCAGCATCCTGTTCGGAATCTTTTTTACTTTTTCCTTCGCCCCTGCCAATTATTTCATCATCGATCATTACCATTGAATAAAATGATTTATTATGATCGGGACCTTCGGATTTAACCAGTTTATATCTTGCAAGTTTGGAATAATCCGCTTGAATAACTTCCTGAAGATAAGTTTTATAATCTATAATTTCAGAAGTTTTAATTTTATCTTCATATCTTTCCAGGACCCAATTAAAAGTAAAATCAATTCCCTTATCAACGTAAATAGCACCTATAAGAGCTTCTACGCTATTAGCTAAAATAGATATTTTTTTTCTTCCCTTGCAGGATTCTTCATTTTCACTTAAAAGTATCTGCTGGTCTATTTTTATTTCTCTGGCTATTTTAAACAGCGTCTCTCTATTGATTAAAACTGATCTTATTTTAGCCATTTCCCCTTCGGTAAAATTGCTGTATTTTTTATATAAATATGATGTAATGATAAAGGAAAGTACACTATCACCCAAAAACTCCAGCTGTTCGTTCCCACGTGATTGAACATTTATCTGATGCGCAAAAGATCTGTGAGTTAAACTTTGTATATAAATTTTTAAATCTACAGGATTAATTCCCAAACTTTTTAACCAGTCTCTTACTCTGCTCCTCAGGACACCTTCATCGTTCATTAAATAAATTTCCCCATCTTATACAACTATAAAACTTTTTTTATCCATATTTAAAATTATTTTTTAGAATGAGCATCAATATAATCCAGAGTATCCTTTACTGTAACAATTTTTTCAGCATCTTCATCGCTTATTTCTATCCCGAATTTATCCTCAAATGCCATAATAAGTTCTACTAAATCCAGTGAGTCAGCTCCCAGATCATCAACAAATTTACTTTCAGCTTTAATATCTTCTTCCTTAGCGCCAAGTACATCAATTAAAATCTTTTTAAGCTTGTCAAAATTTTCCATTCTTACTCCTTTTACTATTGTTTTAATTGTTACTATTGTTTTAATTTATATTATTAATTTCTTCATTGATCTTACTGGTTAGATTTGTTTTCAAGCCTTCTATGGCTACTTTTATGGCATTTTTAATTGCTCTGGACTTTGAGCTTCCATGAGAAATAATTACCAGTCCATTTAACCCTAAAAGTTGTGCTCCTCCATATTCTTCATAATCAAATTTCTTCTTCATCGTGGTAAAAGAGCTCCTGAGCCACAAAGCTGAAAGTTTGGCCAGTATACCTGAAGTCAAGATTTGTTTTATTTCACCAAAAAAGAAGTTTGCCAGACCCTCAGCCGACTTCAATATTACGTTTCCTACAAACCCATCACAAACCACCACATCTGCTGCACCCTCAAACAGTTCCCTGCCTTCTATATTTCCGATAAAATTAATTTTAGGATAGCTTTTAAGTAATCTGTAACTTTCAACCACCAGTTCGCCCCCTTTCTTTTCTTCCTCGCCAATATTAACCAGAGCCACTCTTGGATTGTCTATTCCAAGAATATTCTCGGAATAAATTTTTCCCATTATAGCAAATTGCTTTAAATATTGAGGTTTGCAATCAGCATTGGCTCCAGCATCGATTAATACAAATTTCCTATCCGATAAAGGTATTATCACTGCAATAGCAGGTCTTATTATATTTTCTATTCTTTTCATATTAAAAAGAGAGCAGGCCATTACCGCACCAGTATTACCAGCAGAGAGAAAAGCTTTTCCCTGACCCTTGGATGCGAGCTCTGAACCTATAAAAATTGAGGAATTCCTTTTTTTCTTTAGTATTTCTGATGGGGATTCGTTCATACTTACTTCCTGGGAGCTTGGAACAATCTCTATACCATCAAGATTTAACTGGCTGGCTGCTGCAACTGTCTTTATCTTATCTTTATTTCCAACCAGTTTTATTTTTACTTGAAAGGCTGCTCTGGCTTCTATAGAACCCTTAACAATCTCTTCAGGGGCAAAATCTCCTCCCATCGCATCTATAATGATTGAATAATTGTTTGAGTTAAACTGCACCATAATTGATTTTAGCTGTAATTATTTTTTTGAAATTTCCAGCAATCTGTTTATATCTATATACTCCCGTACCACTTCAACTATTTTATCTATTTTTTTAATTTCATGAAATCTTACATGGCCGATAATTTCTCCAACTTTCTCTACTGCAGTAAGCGTATCATAATTAACCAGAATCATAGGCACGCCTAATTCTTCAGCCCTTCCCAGAACTATAGTGCTTGGCTGAAAATTACCTGTAAGTATAAGACATTTAGTAGGTGTTTCCAGCGCTGCAAGCTGAACATCCGCCCTGTCTCCACCGGTTATAACCGCTTTATTGGCCTTTCTTCTAAAAAATTTAAGCGCCTGTTCCTGACCCATAGCTCCAACCATAAATGTCTCCACTAATTCATTAACTTTATCTTCAGCGCAAATTATCTGTCCGCCTAAAAGCTCGGACATTTCCTTTATACTTACAGAGGACAGCATCTTGTCCGAAGCTATATATCCAAAAACTTCTATTCCCTTTTTTGTCAGGAATGGAACTATCAATTCTTCGAGGTAGTTCATCTGGCTTCTTGGAACCCAATTTATGATTACACCACTCAGGTAATCTTCTAAAAATTCCTTTGAATAAAGAATTTGATCTACAATTTCAGAGCTATATTTAATTACCATAATTACCCTGGCACCCAATTTTTCACAAATTTTATCTGAAGATATCCCCAGGAAGTAGCCGTCCTCAACACTTTTAGCCCCTTCTAAAATTACAATATCCTTACCCTTTTGAATTCTCTCGTAAGCTTTAGCAATTAAATCCACAAACCCCTTAGAGAAACTTTGATCTTTCAGGCCTTCTCTGTTAAAATGCTGGGTTAACACAATAGGGCATATATCCTCAAGTTCTTCTTTTACGTCCAGTATATTTGAGATATATTGCGCATCTTCATCTGTAGTTATTCCTCCTACCCGGATTGGCAACGTCCCTACTGGTTTCATATACCCTACTTTCAGGCCTTTTTCAGTAAATAATTTTCCTACACCTACACACATCGAACTCTTTCCAGAAAAAGGTTGGTTTGAAATAAAAAATAACGGAACCATTTTAACCTCCTATTCTTATTCTTACATCTCCAGCTATAGAGCCCTCTCCCTGTTTTTTTACAAATAAGGGATTTATATCCATTTCTATTATTTCTGGAAAATCCGTAACCAGCTGAGAAGCTCTAAGTATGATTTCAATTATACTATCAATATCTGAAGGATCTTCACCTCTTATGCCTTTAAGCAGTTTGATAGTCTTGATTTCCTCTACCATCTCTCTGGCAACCTGTCTGCTTAAAGGGGCAATTCTGAAAGAAACATCTTTAAGTGCCTCAATATATATTCCTCCAAGCCCAAACATAATCATAGGCCCAAACTGCGGGTCTTCACTCATTCCAATAATAGTCTCTTTTTTATCTTTAATAAATTCCTGAACCAGAATACCGCGTATATTGGCATCAGGCATATATCTTTTTACATGAAAAAGAATCTCGTCATAATTTTCCTCCAGCTCTTTTTCATTATCTATTCCAATCTTAACACCGCCAACATCAGTTTTATGTAAGATATTCGGAGAAACAATTTTTAGCACCAGTGGATATCCAATCCTGCCTGCTATTTCTTTTGCTTCATCTATATCACAGGCTAATTCTGCTTTGGGCATTCTTATGTCGTATGCCTCCAGAATTTCTCTAGCTTCCATCTCCCCTAACTCTAATCTGCCTTCACTCTGGCACTGATAAAATATTTTTTTGACTCTTCCCTTATCGACATTAAAATCTTCAATAGGAAAGCTCCTTCTGGATTTCCAATCAGTGTGCTCCATCATAACTTTCAATGTATCTATTGCTTCTTCCGGAATATCAAAGTTTGGAATATTTTTTTCAGCTAAAAATTTTACTGCTTTTTCGACTTCAGAACCTCCCATAAAACTGGTCAGCACCGTAATACTTTTGCCACTATTTTCCATTACTTCCACAATTGCCCTTGCTGTTTTTAAAGGCTGGGTCATGGCCTGTGGCGTAAGCAGCATCACTATCGCATTAACATTATTATCCTTTATAACTACTTCCAGAGTCTTTTTGTATCTATCTGCCAGTGCATCCCCTAATATATCAATAGGATTATAAAAATTTGCCGCTTCTGGTAAAAATTCCTTCAAACCATCTATGGTTTCTTTTTTCAAACTGGCCAGCAATATATCGCTTTTCTCACATTCATCGGTGGCCATGATACCGGGACCACCTGCATTTGTTATTATTGCAACTTTTTTACCTTTAGGCAATGGTTGATATGAAAAAGCTTTGGCATAATTGAATAGATCCCTTATGGTATTAGCCCTTATTATTCCTGCCTGCTTAAAAGCTGCCTCATAAGCTTTGGCTGAACCGGCAAGAGTACCGGTATGAGATGACACTGCCCGGGCTCCGGCATCTGTATTTCCCGACTTTATAACAATTATAGGTTTCTTCTTAGAAACTTTCGAAGATATCCTGATAAATTCCCTGCCATATTTTACACCTTCAAGGTATGCTGTTATAACCTCAGTATCTTTCTCATTCTCCCAGTCATCAAACAAATCGTTTTCTGAAATATCAGCTTTATTACCCAATGATACAAATTTTGAAAATCCAATCTTATTGGTTTTCGCCCAATCCAGGATAGCAGTGCCCAGTGCACCTGATTGTGATATAAAACCTATCTTACCCATGGGAGGCATATTGGGTGAGAAAGTGGCATTTATGGGGCATTCAGTATCAATGATTCCCAGACAATTAGGTCCCAATATTCTAATCCCATAGTCCTTTGCTTTTTCGATCAGCTGTCTTTCTCTTTTTGCACCTTCTATTCCGGTTTCCTTGAATCCTGCTGAAATAATTATAGACCATTTCGTATTTTTCTTTGAACACTCTTCTAAAACCTGCAATACAAACTGTGCAGGGATAACTATTATAGCTAAATCAATATCACCGGGAACATTTAAAACTGAGGGGTAACATTTAATGCCGTGTATTTCATCTGCTTTAGGATTTACTGGAAACAACTTACCTTTATATCCTGAATTTATTATGTTATCAAGGATTATATGGCCTACTTTTTCTTCTTCTCTGGAAGCTCCTATTACTGCTACAGAGCTGGGACAAAAAAAATTTCGTAAACTCAAATTACAAACCTCCAATTCTATTTCTCCGGTCCTCTTTCACTTTTATTTGCTTGCTTCTTTGGTTTCTTTCTTTTCTTTCTTTTTGCCCTTCTCTTCAAATATTATTATCTCATGCTCAGAGTAATAGCCGCAATTTTCACAGACTCTATGGGATATCTTTTTGCTATGGCACCTGGGGCATTCTACAATGTTTACCATTTTTAACCTGTCATGAGTCCTGCGTTTATCTCTTCTAGACTTTGATGTTTTCCTTTTAGGAACTCCCAATATTATATCCTCCTGCTGAATATTTTGTTACAAACTTGTTATAAATAAACACAAGTACATAAATATATCAAAAAATAATATTTATTCAATAAATATTATTTATCATGTCATTTATCGCCTGAACTCAGTGTACTTCTGAATTGTTCTCTTCCTTTTTCAATTGCAGTCAGTAGTTTATGCAATACAGCTTCCATGTTTGCCAGCTTTTCATCAGCATAATCCTCAGCCTCCAGCCTTATGGTTCTTGCTCTTGCTTCTACTGCAGACATCATTTCCTCCGATTTTCTATTGGCATTTTTTAGTATCTCGGTTTCACTAATTAGAATTTCTGCCTTTTCTTTTGCCTCCTTTATTATTCTTTCAGAGTACCTTTTTGCTTCCTCTATCATATTTTCTCTTTCTTTCACAATCCATCTGGATTGCTTGAATTCTTCCGGCAGTATATTCCTCAGTTCATCCAACAGGTCGTATATCTCATTTTCATTTACAATTATATTGGACGAAAATGGAATTCTTTTTCTCTTATCGAGAAATTCTTCAATCCGGTCCACAATTTCAATTGCATCCATACCATTCTCCATATCTATTTCTTTTTAATTAAAAATATTTTTATTAAAACTTTCAACTATATCTTTTTCTATTTCCTCTGGAACCAAACCTTTTATGCAGCCTTTAAACCTGGCCACTTCTTTTACCGCACTGGAACTAAGATAAGCAAATTTAGGATTAGTTACCATAAACATAGTCTCTACTTCCGGATTTAATTTTTTATTTATTTGCGCCATCTGGAATTCATACTCAAAATCCGATATAGCTCTAAGACCCTTGACTATAACCGTTGCCTTTACTCTTTTGGCAAGATCCACCAACAGCCCCTCAAATGTGATCATTTCAATATTATTTAGATTTTTTAGCGCCCTCTTTGCAAAATCAACTCTTCTCTCTGTAGTATAAAGAGGTTTCTTTCTGGTATCTCTTGATATGGCTATTATTACTTTACAGAAAATCTTTGAACATCTGCTAATAATATCTTTGTGCCCCTCGGTTATAGGATCGTAAGTACCCGGGCATAGTGCTATCTTTTCCATAAAACAATCCAATCTCTTAAATTTGATAAGGAGAGAGATAAATTACTTTTTTATCTCCAAAATGCGATTCTTTAATTTTTCTCAAATTTTCTATTTCCTTACTTGCATCCTTTTTAAAAAAATATTCATATATTATAAGGGTATCAGCTCTGGTAATTTTTTTTTCTGATAAATTATCGAATATTTTTTTCATTATACCACTTTCAATTTTATATGGTGGGTCTAAAAAGATTATATCCCACTTTAAACCTTCATAAAACTTCAAAAATTCAAAAACATCACTTCTAATTATTTTATACTTTTTACTGTCATTTTTTAAACACTCAGTATTATATTTTATGAGATTAATTGACTCAAAACTTTTATCTACAAAATATACCAGATTACAATTCCTGCTCAAAGATTCTATTCCCAGTGAGCCTGTTCCTGAAAACAGGTCCAAAACATTTGACCCCACTATTCTATCGCCAATAACATTAAAAATACTTTCTTTTACACTGTCTAAAGTGGGCCTGATTTTATAATCCGAAGGAGGCTTTAGTTTTTTACCCTTGAATTTACCAGAAATAATTCTAATAGCTCATCACCATCTAGTGCAATCATTCTATTGAAAATATATAAGGATATAAGGGTTGTCCCCCCTTATGCATTTCTATATCCATTTTAGGAAAATATTTTTTAAGCTTTATTTTAATGATCTCATTATCTTCAGGTATGGCATCTTTCCCGGTATAAAAGGTAATAACCTCTTCAGTTGAACTTGCAATATCTCTTACCAGATCTATAATCGCATCCACAACATTATTCGAGATTACTCTTACTTTGCCATCAGATAAACCAATATATTCACCCTTCTTTATTTTACCAACCATAAGATTTGCATCCCTCACTGCCTGTGTTATTTCCCCGTTCCTGGTCTTTTGGGCTGCTTCCTCCATATTATACTTGTTTTCTTCCATGCCTGAATCAGGATTATAGCCCAGGATTGCCGATATTCCAGCCGGAATGTTTTTAGTAGGCACTATATAAACACTCTTATTCCT
Organism: Actinomycetota bacterium; assembly: GCA_018894445.1. Taxonomy (GTDB): domain Bacteria; phylum Actinomycetota; class Humimicrobiia; order Humimicrobiales; family Humimicrobiaceae; genus Hydromicrobium. The sequence goes on along the minus strand of JAHIPJ010000204.1, from coordinate 1,791 downwards.
GACAATTTTTTTTGCCTGGTTTGCAGTAAGTATAATATTTTTATTATTTGGAAATATGATAACCTCGACAGCCTCCGTGCTGTTTATGGCCTTTACTATATCATAGGTTGATGGATTCATACTCTGTCCACCGCTTACAATAATATCCACACCAATACTTTTAAATATCCCTTCCAGTCCATCACCATTAGCCACCGCTATCAGAGCTCTTCTTTCCTCCATCTTTTCTTCTACTGGTTCTGCTTCTCCTGCTGCTTCTTTCCTCTGATCTTCCATATTATTAATTTGAATGTCATGAAGAGTACCTTCTCTTAATGCTCTTCTCAGAACTTTGTGGGGATGATTTGTGTGCACATGTATTTTTACAAGATTTTCATTTCCGACCACCATCGCGCTATCGCCAAAACTTTCAATTCTTTCCCTTAATCTTTCTATATCTATCCTGCTGCCCCTTATCATAAATTCCGTACAATAGGTATATTTAATCTCATAACTCATTTTTACTTCTTTTAATCTTTTACTCTCAGCTTGCGGAACATATGCTTTAGATTCCCTACCTAGACTATTACTCCTTGATTTATTATTTTTACTGCTGCCAGATATAGGAGATACGCTTCCAGCTTTACTTACATTTCTTTCTAAACTGCCTTCTATACTATTAATCTCGATTAAAGCCTTTTTGGCTCCAATCAAAATATCTAAAATACCCTGTGCTCCAGCATCTACTACACCAGCTTTCTTCAGTATCGGCAGGAGAAAAGTAGTTCTTTCAACAGATTTTTCAGTTTCGGAAATAATTCTGTCCAGAAGCTCCGCCAGTTTTATTTTATCAGTATTATTGACTAAATTTTCAACAAGTTTGCAAATATCCTTCATAGTGGTAAGCATGGTTCCTTCAGTCGGATCCTGTACAGAATCATACGCCAAATCTTTAGATGACTTTAATGCTTCTTTAATTACATCCAGATTTAAACTATCACTTTTTAATATTATATCGAAAAAACCTTTAAGTATTTGAGAGAATATTACACCGGAATTCCCCCTTGCCCCCATTAACGCGCCAAATGAAGCTTTCTCCAGAACACTTTTTACAGAAAAATTTTTAAGCTTTAAAAGCTCTTCTCTTATCGCCTTTAAAGTCAACAGCATATTGGTACCGGTATCTCCAGCTGGAACGGGAAACACATTTAAAACATTAATTTTTTCTTCGTTTTCCTTAAAATTTTCTATTATTATATCAATAACTTTTTTTAAATCCCGGTTATTTATTTCATTAAACATAGCCTTACCCACTTCAGGATTAAATTATAAATATAAGGTTAATATTATATTAAAATTTATCTTATTTTTAAATAAAAACAATTTATTTAGCTGTATAATTTGAACATCTTAATTTATTTTCCACCAATTAAGACTTTTTAAATTAAAAATTGTTTCTTTATTGTTTCAGGCTCCCACTTTACCCTGAATTCCTTTTTTACAGCCTGCTGTGCTGCTTATTTTTTAGTTTTAATATTGCAATTTTAATAATTAAGTTTAAAATATATTATATTTACTATAGCAAACTATAGTTTACAATATTTATATAAGATAGATAAGGATTTTTATGGTAACTACAATACAAATAAGTGAGGAATTAAAGAAAGAGTTGTCCAAAAAGAAATTATCAGATAGAGAAACTTATGAAAATATCATCTGGTATTTGCTGGAAGATACTATGGAGTTAAATGAAAAAACAAAGAAAGAGTTAGAAGAGTCAAGAATAGAGTTAAGTGAAGGCAAAATTAACAC